>JBMFPM010000019.1:0-13274 GCA_049969135.1 Anaerolineae bacterium | reverse complement strand
CCTGCCTCGGCAATCAAATGCGGAATCTCCCCCGAGGATGAGCCAATGACAGGCACTTCGCAGGCCATTGCTTCTACCAGCACGCGCCCGAATTGCTCCTTCCAATTGCGGCGCGTGAGCGATGGCAACACGAGCACGTCCAGGCTGTTCAGAAAGTATGGCATTTCTCCAGAGGGTATGCTAGGTTCAAAGCTCACCCGGCCTTCAATCCCTAGCGTTTTTGCGAGTGCCTCCAGCGCCGGCCTGTAGGGCCCATCGCCAACGATCCGCAGCCTCCAATTGCCAGGTAGCTCTGATACTGCCCTAAGCAATGCTTGTACTCCCTTTTCCTCGACCAATCGACCAGCATAGCCGATAACAAAGGCGTTTTCCTCATGCAATGGCAATTCCAGCTTGCGATAAAGGGCTGGGTCCACGCCAAATTGCGGCAACACATAGATCGCTCCATGATAGCCTTTGGCACATAAGACATCTCGTGCTTCCTGGTTACCAGCGATAGCGCAGGCGGCGTGCGTGAGATTGTAGCGCTCGATAAAGCTGAAAGGAAATGGATAATGACGCAACAGATTTTGCCAGGTGAAGAACAGTGCTTTGGCATTGTTTCTTTGGGCAATATACATGGCTTGAAAAGTCGCCAGATTGTAAGGTTCTTCGTCAATATGCACAATGTGAGGGCGTACACGGCGCATCAGTGCATCTAATCCACGGTAGAAATGCGCATGAAAATGGCCGTTGAACACGATAGGCAGGACGTACAATTGGTAGCCTGAGGTGTACATCTTTTCCAGGCGCAAGACCCTTCCCTTCTCCCGCCAGGCAGGCGGTACGGCGAGCGATAACTCCATCTGCGGGAAGCGGGCAAGTTCCTCAAGCTTCCTCTGATACATACCTACAACACAGGCCTTGGAAATCATCAGGACACGCAAAGACCTATTCTCCCTACTGCAACTGCTACAGTCTATTGTATCATTTGCAAGCCCGCAGGCAAAACGGCCACTGTTCTATTTGACAAAAGCGTGGTTTTGAGTATCATAACAATTGTGGTTGAGGTTCATCTGTTCTTATAGCTGTGTAGTGCTGCCGCGGAGGCCTCTTTCGTGCTGGCCTCGGCGGTTTTGTGCTTATGAAAGGCAGTAATCCTCTGCCCTTTTGAATCTGCTTCCGCCCTCCGGTCTTTGACCGGTCTTTAAGTATTGCTGTAAGGAAGGAGGTGCGCACAAAATGGCGGAGAGAACCGTAGGTACGGTCAAGTGGTTCAGCCGCGTGAAGGGGTACGGGTTTATCCAACCCGATGGAGGCACTGAGGATGTCTTTGTACATTACTCAGCTATCGTTGGGGAAGGATTCCGGAACCTGGAACAAGGCCAGCGAGTGGAATTCACTATCGAAGATAGCCCGAAAGGTCCACAAGCGGCTCAAGTAGTAAAGCTGGACTAGCGAGGGAAGCACTTTTCCATCCATTTTGGACTGAAGGTCTTATCTTCGGCCCTGGGCTTGGAATAGAGGATTCCCAACCCCCTCTGGTGTGCGCACAGAGGGGGTTTCTTTTTTCGGAGCTTTTGCAGTAAACTTTAGACAGTCAATGAAAGGAGTTGGGAGGAGATGAAAGGACGGGTTTTCTCTGGAGCACGACCTACTGGCCGCCAACATCTCGGCAATTACTGCGGCGCAATTAAAAACTATGTTGCCTTGCAAGAAGACTATGAGTGTATTTATTGCGTTGTAGATTTGCATGCCCTGACCACCCTTCGCGATACACGTGAGCTAAAGCAGAATACCTATGAGATGGTTCTCGATTGGCTCGCTGCAGGCATGGATCCAAAACGCAGCATTATCTTTGTGCAGTCTCATGTGCCGCAAGTAACCGAATTGCACACCATTCTCTCCATGGTCACCCCTATGGGTTGGCTCACGCGCTTGCCCACTTTTAAAGAGAAAGTTCGCCAGCAACCAGATAACGTCAATTATGGTTTGCTAGGATATCCGGTCCTTATGGCCGCTGATATCACATTGTACAAAGCGGATACTGTGCCTGTGGGTGAAGACCAACTGCCCCATCTTGAGTTCACCCGAGAGATCGTGCGGCGCTTTAATTTTCAATTTGGCGAGACGTTGATCGAACCCCAAGCCAAATTGACCGAAACGCCACGGATCATGGGCATTGATGGGGTAAACAAGATGAGCAAATCATTGGACAATCACATCGAACTAGCTGCAACTCCAGATGAGATCCGCCGCCGGGTGATGATCATGGTTACCGATCCTGCTCGGCGCTACAAAAGCGATCCCGGCCATCCTGAGATCTGCAACGTTTTTGCCCTGCATAAGATTTTTTCTCCCGATGCCGAAGCGATGAACCGAATCGAAATAGACTGCCGCAATGCAAGCATTGGCTGTGTAGAGCACAAAAAGTGGTTTGCGGAGGACCTGATTCAGGCACTGGCTCCCTTCCGTGAGCGTCGTGCTGAGCTAGGACAGAACCCTGATCTTGTATGGGATGTGCTTGCGGATGGAGCAGCTCGTGCAAGGGTCATCGCGCAAAAGACCATTGCCGAGGTTAAGGAACGGGTGGGGCTGCCGTAGCGCGTGCGCCAGGGGCTTGCACTACACCTGCGGCAATGCGATTACCCTCTCTCAAGGCCGCCGCCAAGTCATGACAAGTGAGCCATGTCACGACGAAGGCGGCGGCAAAAGCATCTCCCGCGCCAGTCGTGTCTACGATAGGCACGGCAAATCCTGGGTGGTAGGCTATCGTGTTGCCATCTCCTGCTATAGCTCCATCTCCCCCCATTTTCAGGGCGACCATAGGAAAATGCCGCAGTAGGGCGTGCAAAATTCGCTCCGGTTCAGATTCTCCGGTCAAGATCTGCCCCTCTTCTAGGTTAGGGAACAGGACATCCACGCCTTTTGTCAGCGTGAAGAAAGCTGCTGGGCCAATGCCTTGCAGATAGCTGACTGAAGACGGATCCAATGAAACCGGTTTACCGCGTCTTTTCACGTATTGTATGGCAGCCAGCGCGGCTTTGCGTGGTTTTTCCTCGAAAAAAGAGTAAGCCGTAAGATGGAGCCAATGGGCACGATCCAGCAACTTCCAATCTAACTCATCAGAACTCAACGTCGCATTGGCGCCGCGTGCAGCTAACATAGTGCGTTTGCCGGCCTGATCGAGGATCATCAGGGTGAAGCCTGTGGTTTCTCTCCCTACTGCCACACCATTGATCACCTTTTCACGTTCCAAGTCATGCAGTAACGCATGGCCAAGCAGATCATCGCCTACTTTGGCGATCAATCCCACCTCTGCGCCCAGGCGGGCTGCCCATGTAGCAAAATTCGCGGCTGACCCTCCCGGTGAAATGCTGGCCTGCACAGTGCAGTCAGTGCCGTGCAGGACAAATGAACTGGATCGCACGAGGATATCCAGCATGAGGTCACCGAGTGCGACGATCATGGAGTTCCTCGCATAGCCAACAGGTTTACAGTATCGCGCAACACTGCCCCAGCAGTAGCCGTGGTACCTTCTTCCTCAATAATGGCCGTGATGGTGCCATTGATGTCAGTGGTATACACCACGCCCATCTGCCATTTGGTCAGGCGGGCCAGGACATGGCTAAGGGGCAGTTCTGTCGGGCGCACTGCCAGTTTGTAGCGCTCCCCGTCGAGTTCGGCAGTAGCTAGCAGTTTTACTGCATAACCACGCTCTTGTGCTTGCAGCAGTTGAGTTCTATCCAAGCCCCGAATGCCTTGCACGGATACATCTTGCAGGGTGGCGGGCATGCCCAGCACGCTGTTAGCGACAATGATCAGTTTGTTGGCGGCGTCCCAGCCATCAATATCCAAACTCGGATCAGCTTCAGCAACGCCTGCTCGTTGTGCTTCTGCAAGTGCTTGTTCAAAGGACAGCCCGCTTTCCGCCATACGAACTAGAATGTAGTTCGTTGTAGTGTTAAAAATGCCCTCCACCCGCAGGATTTTTGCTGCAACAAGGTCGCGGCGACCTATGTTTACGGTGGGCAATCCCCCTGCGACTGCGCCGCTGAAAAGCAGCTGCCTCTTCCTCTCGGCTGCTAGGGCTGCCAGACGTTGATAGGCGAGCACCAACGGGCCCTTGTTCGCCGTAACCACGTCCATATTATGCTCCAGCGCCCAGGTGATTGCTGAGAGGCCAGGTTCGCCATGTTTTAGATTTGTCGGCGATAGCTCGATGAGCAGTTGCGCATTGGACTGCACTAGCGCTTCCAGCGCAGTCATTCCTCGCTTTCCGTAATGCGGATAGGCTGCTACGCTATCGCCTGCCTCTTTCAGACGCAAAACCTGACTGATATCCAGGCCATTGTCGTTAAGCGCTGCTCCGGCTGAGTCCACCGCAGCCACTAGGGACAGTTGCACGCCAAAGCGAGTGTGCAGCATGTCCTGCTTTTGCAATAGGATACGCAGAAATTGCTGGCCAATATTGCCAATGCCAATTAAGGCGAACCGAGACATCTTCATCCCCCTTCTCCAATATGCTTCTACCTGACAGTATATATAAAGCCTGACATGCAGTCAATTTGACATTGGCTTGTCACTGTGATAGATTTACTAAAGAGATTCGAATCCAATGTCAAAAGTTGCCATAGTTATTCCAACTTGGAATGGCCTAAAGTATCTGCCTACCTGTCTAGACGCAGTGCTGCGCCAGACGTACTACCAATATGAAGTGGTATTGGTAGACAATGGTTCGCGCGATGGCACTTGTGAATTTGTGACCACTCGCTATCCCCAGGTGCACATTTTGCGTGCTGAGCGAAACCTGGGTTTTGCTGCTGGGACCAACCTTGGTATACGAAATACGCACAGCGATTATGTGGCGACATTGAACAACGATACCGAGGCAGAGCCAAGCTGGCTGGAAGAATTGGTTAAGGTGATGGATTCTGATCCCAGCGTTGGTATGTGCGCTTCCAAGATGCTTTTCTATGACCAGCGTCAGATGATTAACTCGGCGGGCATCGCTGTTGACCGCATAGGCATGGCGTGGGATCGCGAGGGCGGGAAAAAAGATAGCAATGTAAATTCTGAGCCATATGAAGTGTTTGGGCCCTGTGCGGGGGCCGCATTGTACCGACGTGCCATGCTGGATGAGGTCGGGCTCTTTGATGAGGATTTTTGGGCTTATCTGGAAGATGTTGACCTGGCTTGGCGTGCTCAGGCCTGTGGTTGGCGTTGCTTGTATGTGCCTTCAGCGCGTGTCTATCATGCTTATTCAGCTACTGGACGAAAGGATAGCCCTTTCAAAGATTATCTTCTAGCCCGAAACAGGCTATGGATGATTATCAAGAACTATCCCTGGCCCTATTGGCTGGCTTACAGCCCATTGATCGTTGCCTATGATGTGATGGCAGCGGTATATCGTGTGGCAACTACTCGTAGATTCCACAGTCTCTATGGAAGATGGGCTGCTCTAAAATCCTTTCCGATTGCTCTACGCAAACGACGTGCTGTCCAAAACTGCCCGCGATACTCTGCGCGCTTGGCCTTTGCCTGCTTGAGCTCACTCGATTCACCGATGCTGGTATGGAGTCGCTTCAAATATTTGAAAAACCTTACGCTGGTTGAGCGGTGAGAACATGCATTTGAAGAATTATTAGCCTCCACATTTTTGGCTCATCAGTCCCTCATATGGTATAATTTTCCATAGCAACAATAAGCTTTGGGAGTCAATGATCGTTAAGCTTGCTGAGTTAATCAGATACCGTGAGTTAGTGAAAAACCTGGTCTTGCGAGACTTGAAGGCGCGCTACAAGAATTCCGTACTGGGTTTGTTGTGGTCTTTATTGAATCCGCTATTTACCATGCTCGTTTTTACTGTAGTCTTTACCTTCATGATGCCCAACAACCAGATTAGCAAGTTTCCTGTGTTTCTGCTCTGCGCGCTTTTGCCGTGGAATTTCTTTCAAGCAGCCCTGATGGGCTGCACCAATAGCATTGTAGACAACGCCACGCTTGTCAAAAAAGTGTACTTTCCACGTGAAGCTTTGCCTCTGTCTACGGTGCTTTCCAATTTTGTCAATTTTCTCTTGGCTTTGACTGTTCTATTTGCCATGCTATGGGCCTTTAGAATACCTCTGACGAGACAAGTCCTTTGGTTGCCGATCATCATGGCAATACAATTAGCATTCACCCTTGGTCTGGGGTTCATTCTTGCGACTACTAATGTATTTTATCGGGACACTGGCTTGATTCTGGGGGTAGTTTTGCAAGCTTGGTTCTTCCTAACCCCTATTATATACCCCATAGACATTTTGCCTACCCAACGTTCCGTTTTAGGGCTGACTCTAAACATCCACCGTTTGAGTTATATTTTGAATCCAATGGCTTCGATTATTTCTTCGTATCGTGTTGTGCTCTACCACGGAGCCCGTCCTGCTCTAGATTTTATGTTTAGGACACTGGTCACTGCTGTGACAACATTGGTATTGGGCTATGCGATCTTCTCCCGCTATAGTGGTACGTTTGGAGAAGAAGTGTGATGAGTGTTATCAGCCTGCAAGGTGTATCCAAAAAGTTTATCATACACCACGATCGTCCTCGTTCATTCCAAGAACTCTTGATCAGGACATTAGGCAGGAATCACAACCACAGCCGTGAAGAGTTCTGGGTGTTGCGGGATCTGAACCTCGAAGTTGAACAGGGCGAAATGCTCGGGATTATTGGTTCCAATGGGGCTGGGAAAAGCACGTTGCTAAAGCTAATTGCCGGTATTATCCAACCCACATCTGGCAAGATCACAGTGAAGGGCCGCCTGGCTGCTTTGCTGGAATTGGGTGCTGGTTTCCATCCAGATCTGACAGGTCGGGAGAACATTTTCCTGAATGGTTCTATTCTAGGGCTTACTGCGCGCGAAATGCGTAGCCGTTTTGACGACATCGTGTCCTTTGCTGAACTAGAAAAGTTCATTGATATGCCACTCAAGTACTACTCATCAGGAATGCAGGTGAGATTAGGGTTCTCTATAGCCACCAGCCTGGATCCAGATATCCTGCTTATCGATGAGGTGCTGGCAGTAGGTGACGAGGCTTTCCAGAAAAAGTGCATTGCTCGTATAGACGAATTCCGCCGATGTGGCAAGACGATCTTGTTTGTCTCACATAATTTAGAGGCTATCAAACAACTTTGTACTCGCGTCCTTTGGTTGGAGACAAATCAGCCAGCAGTAGAAGGGCCGGCTCTTGAAATAGCAGAGGAGTATCGTCAGTACGTTTGGGAAGAGGAGGAGCGGAAACGAGCCACCGCTTCTTCAGCGCAGCAAGTAAAGGTACAAGATGGAAAAGACAAGCCCCAAACACACTGGGGATCAGGCGAAGTCATTGTGAGCGATGTCCGCTTGATCAATCAGGAAGGCTTGCCTGTCCATTTGATTCAGTGTGGAGAGCCGGTAACTATTGAGATCCACTATCGGGTACAACGCCCAGTGGCTGATGTAGTGTTCGGTATTGCTATTTATCGCAGTGATGGCTTGTGGTGCTATGGCACTAATACCGATATCGAAGCTATCAACTTAGGCCCATTAGCCGACAATGGGGTAGTATGCGTGGATTTTCCCAGTTTGGCTCTTATCACAGGGGAATACACATTAGACGTGGCACTTCATGACAGCAACGGCCATGCCTATGATTACTGGCACCCATATTGTGCATTCTCAGTACGCTCTCATATTCAGGATGTAGGGGTATATCGGCCTGCACATCAATGGCGGATTGGGGGGGCAGAAAGTAAGCCAGACCGAGGAGGGTAAGACGCGTGTCCGAAAATGAAGATGTAGCGAAAGTGCTGGCCCGGCTGAAAGAAGAGATACGGAACAGAAAGGCCCAGTCTGCTGAGTCCACTCCCTCGGAGGCACGGGTTAAGCTGCGCCAGGTCTATGCAACAGCCCGGGTTAACCCTCATTTGCCCATTGGTTGGCCAAAGCTGCCTCCAGGCATAATCCCGAAGATAGTTGCTATTGCGCAAAAAGTAGTGCGGCGATTGCTGCGTTGGTACATTAACCCTATTGTTGAGCAGCAAAATGCCTATAATGCGGCAGCTACGGCAGTTCTAGAAGCCCAAACTATGCAAATAGAACGCCTAGTAGCCCAGATGATGCAATTGGAACAGCTAAGAACTCAGATGTCGCGTATAGAACAACTCGAAGCTGCTTGGAGAAAAGAGGCTGAGATGACCCAAGTGCGCTTGCAGCGTCTGGAACGCTCGTACCGTACTTTGGCGAGCGCGGGGGCCTCTGACGTAACTAGATCGGATTCCCCATCTCCGAGCGACGCGCTGGCACTCGATTATTTTCGTTTGGAGTTGCAACTGAGATCCGCATTTACTGCGGGAGCGGCAATCTAGCTATGTTGAATACTTTGAAGGGAGGCAGAACGTACTCGATATCGGGTGTGGGCGTGGAGAATTCGTGGAGATGTTGCTACAGAAAGGTATCAGTGCGCGTGGGATAGATTTGGACCCTGATGCAGTTGCCTATGCTCAAGAACGCGGCTTGCCCGTTGAGGTTGCTGAGGCAGTGACTTATTTGCAGAGCTTGCCAGACGAATCACTAGGTGGAGTATTTGCTGCCCAAGTGATCGAACATCTCAAGCCGCGCCAGTTGCAACGCTTGCTCGAACTTTGTCATGACAAGTTGGCGACTGGTGCGCCCATCGTGCTCGAGACTCTAAATCCAGCCTGTCTGGTAGCTCTGGCTAACTGGTTTGTGATGGATCTGACACATGTCTGGCCAGTCCACAGTGAGACTCTCAAATTCATTCTGGAAAACGCTGGCTTTTGGAAGATCAAAATAGAGTTTATGTCCCCTGTTCCCCTTGAACAGCGCCTAAAAACTATCCCTAATCATGTCAAATTAAATGATTTAGATGCTGGAACGGTATCGTTGCTCAATCATAATATTGAGTTGTTGAACAATACTATCTTTGGTTACCAGGACTATGTCGCTATTGCTTGGCGCCCACCCCACCATATGGAGGGAGCGCTGTGAGTATCAAGAATATCCTCATCTGTACTAGTCAAGTACCGCTAAGCTATGGAGGCACAGAGATCCTGGTACAATGTCTACGGCAAGCTTTGTTGAAACGCGGCTTTCAGGTGGATGTCGTCAGCATCCCATTTCGCCATTACCCTAACAGGGAAATACTGAAGGGGCATCTTGTGTGGCGACTGCTTGACCTCACAGAAAGCGATGGACAGAAAGTGGACATGATCATCGCCACCAAGTTCCCTTCTTATCTCGCGCAGCATCCAAACAAAGTAACTTGGTTGGTGCACCAATTTCGCCAGGCATATGACTTGGTGGGCACAGAGTTTAGCCCATTTACCAATTCAGAGGAAGATAGTGCCTTGCTGCGTGTGCTCCATCGTCTGGATACTATAGCACTGAAAGAATCCAAGCGGCTTTTTGCTATCTCGGGCAATGTGGCCAAGCGTCTAGCGCGTTATAATGGGTTGCACGCCACGACTCTTTACCCACCACCGCAGCATGAAGGTCTGTATCGCAATGATGGCTACGGGGACTATATCTTGGCTGTTAGTCGCTTGAACCGCTGGAAAAGGTTAGACCTGCTTGTCCAAGCGATGGCGCTGACCAAGCAGCCTGCTCGGTGCCTGATCGTAGGTGAAGGCCCAGAAGAAGAGCAGTTGAAACGCTTGATCCAGGAGTACAAATTGGGTGACAGGGTGGAACTCCTGGGTTTCGTTGATGACCAGCGTCTTCTGCAATTATACGCCAATTGTTTTGCCTTTTTCTTTGCTCCGTATGATGAAGATTATGGTTTGGTGACTCTCGAGGCTTTCAAGTCACAGAAACCGGTGATCACTGCTGAAGACTCGGGCGGAGTACTGGAGTTTGTAGAAGATGGTTTGAATGGCTATGTTGCCTCAACTGGTACCCCTACGGAGTTTGCTGATTATATCGACCGCCTTTATGCTGACCGTAGGCTTTGTCAGAAACTAGGTCAAGCCGGCTATGAGAGGGTGCGCGACATCACCTGGGACCGCACTGTTGACCAATTGTTGGGATTGCAGTAGGGATGCGCATTGCGTTATTTAGCCCATTAAGCCCCTTACGGACTGCAATAGCTGACCATGTGGAAGGTTTGTTGCCATACCTAGCTGAGTTTGCTACGCTGGACCTGTTTATTGACGATGGGTATGTCCCGAACAACCCCGCTATCCTAAACAACTTTGCCATACACAATCACCGGGATTTTCCTAAACTGGCGGGCCAATATGATATTGCGATCTACCACATGGGTAACGAGCCGCACTATCACGGCTATATCTACCAAATGTTGCAGCAGTACCCCGGCATCGTTGTGCTGCATGACCTGGTCTTACATCACTGTATCTACGGGCTTACTGTGGCAAGGGGCAATATAGAAGGATACCTGGCTGAGATGCGCCATGCCTATGGTAGGGAAGGTGAACTAGTCGCCGCTCAGATTTTAGAAGGACATAATCCAGATCTGATGTACCGTTACCCGTTAATGGAGCGTGTCTTGGATCACAGCCGAGGTGTCATTGTGCATAACAACTATGCCCGCCAGCAGTTGCAAGAGAGGCGTCCCAAGTTGCCCGTGGTATGCATCCTGCAACATTTTTATCTCCCGGATAGCTCTGTGTTTGCTGAAGACAGGGAAGCCTTACGGGAGCGCTTGGGGCTTAAGGATTGCTTCGTGGTAGCTTCTTTTGGCATCCTTGGAGATAAGCAGTTGCACGTAACACTGCGGGCCTTTAACCGTTTTCGTCACACATGCCCGCATGCTGTGTATTTGCTAGTTGGCCCTGTGAATAACGATGCAATCAATCTGATGCGAAGCTTGGGATTGGAGGACGTGGTCCGCGTTGTTGGCTGGCAAGATCCCTTCCACTTCGTACGCTACATGCTGGTAACCGACTTGGCAATCCAACTGAAATATCCTCATGTGGGAGGCACACCCTACACGCCAATCCGCTTGCTAGGGCTTGGCATTCCAACCATTATCTCCAACATCGAGCCTCTAGCGGAAATTCCTGAGAACTGCTGCGCTAGAGTAGATCTGGGTGGAACTGAAGAAGATGAATTGTTGGCGATTATGGAATACCTGGTTACACATGAGGCAGTCAGACGAGAAATGGCGGAAAATGGACGGCGTTACGTCCAGAAGAACCACGATCCTCACAAAGTTGCTCTGCAGTACAAAGCTTTTATCGAACAAGTTCTATCCACCGCGCCGGAAGCAATGTCTGATGCAGGTTACGCTATCTCTTGGCAAGAACGTCTCATTGAGGATGTGGCAGCCATTCTAGCGGAATGGGGTGTATCTGCGGAAGATGATCACTTGCTATTGCCTATTGCTGATGCAATTGCCAGTTTGGGGCTTGATTGGGAGGGGTAGATGATTAACTCCCCTTACCTAGGCCTGGCCATCCTGCTGGGGAGTTTTGTCCCGGGCTATCTGTTGACCACCCTCTGGGATAAGCGCTGGATGAACGACCTCACATTCGGTGAGTGTCTATTTGTGCAACTTCTTCTCGGCGTGGTTCTCAACTCCTGGCTGATGCTGCTTCTCGCTGAGTTGGAGATATTCAAGCTCTCCGCCATAGTACTAAGCTGGGTGCTCTGCTGTGGTTTCTTGGCATGGCTTGGGCGTCGACAGTTGCAAATGGGTCCATTATGGCCCAGGCCCTTATGGCAAGACATTGCGCCTATCGCTTTGCTGCTCTTAGCGGGTATCCTTTTCGTCCGTCCTGCAGAATCTGTGTTGGTTTTTGATGACTCAGGCATTTATTTCCTAGGCGGTGTGCAGTTAGCCACGACCGGTAGTTTTGTTATCCGGGATCCTGTTATGGCTTCCCTGTCGCCAGAACAAGGAAAGCAATTATTGTTCACTGGGCCATGGAGCAACGTTTGGGGTCGATACTGGGGGCAGTTTTTTATCTGGAGTTGGCCTCACCCGTGGATTATCTTTGGCCTGCTGCATCTGCAACACCTATGGTGTGGGCTGTACACATTGTTCTTGGGCACGTATGGCGGGCTATGGGTTGCACCAGCTTTTGGGCTACTGGCTATAGCAGGGCTTTACTTCTTGGGGCGACGGCTTTTTGCCCGAGAAGTGGGCTTGTTGGCTGCAATCTTTCTGGCGTTAAATTTTGCTCAAATCTGGCATGCTCGACTTCCATTGTCTGAAATCCTCGCGCAGGCGCTGCTCATTGGCAGTCTTTATCTTTTCACCCTCTTTATACAAAAAAAACACGCATGGCTAGGCTCTTGGGCAGGATTGTGCCTGGGGACTCTTTTCCTGGCTCGCATCGATGCTGTAGTGGTAGATATTTTGTTCATTGGGCTGATTTTTTATTGGAAGTGGAGCAAACGATGGTGTCCTGAGTACAATGGCTTTGCATTAGCTTTACTTGCCTCTCTAGCCTTTGCCACCCTGCATAATGTGCTCATCGGCTGGGCGTATTTGACTATGCTATGGCAAATTGCAGGCAGTCCTATGCTAGCCAAAGCAGTAATCCTCATGAGCATAGGTGGTGGAATAACAGCGTTGATAGCATGGCTCAGACCTGAGCTCATGCAGGCATTCCTGGATTGGGTTTTACTTCGTGCATGGAGAATTCTTGCGGTAGGGTTTTCCATTTGGACGCTGTGGGCCGGCATATCCTATCTTGTTACTGGAAAAGGCAAGGCTTCGCAGTTAATCAGTTGGCTGACGCTGTATTGGACGCCGCTAGGCATGCTTTTGGCAACCGCTGGCTTGGGCTTACTGCTTGCTCGCCATCATGCACGCAGAGCACTCCCAATGCTTGCGGTGGTACTGGCCTACCTAGGAGCGTTTTCTCTGAACCCCGCGGTCAATCCAATCCAACCCTGGGCCATGCGCCGCTTTATGCCTGCGGTGATGCCGGTTATCGCGTTGTTGATCGCTTATGGGCTTGTCACATTGCCTATCCGATATCGGCTTTTGCGATACACCATACAAGTCATAGCACTGGGCACTTTGATAGGGGCTTTTCTGCGTATAGACCAGCCGCTTCTCACACAAACGGAATACACTGGGATGGCCGAGCAAATTGCACAGCTAGCTGAGCATTTCGACCAAGATGCTATCATCTTGTTTGACAAGGGTGCCCCAAGCCTGTATGTCGCACAACCTTTGGCTTATCTTCATGGCCTCTGCTCGTTTGCATTGCAGGAGACAAGCCCTAACTCCACAACACTTGACCCGTTGATCGAAAGCTGGCTGCAGCAAGGTCATCCAGTC
>JBMFPM010000018.1:0-13540 GCA_049969135.1 Anaerolineae bacterium | reverse complement strand
CATCCAAATCTTGATAAACTTTTTCGCCGTTTTCCTTCACATAAGGAGCCCCATGGATCAAAATGGCGCCGTAATGATCAAACAGATACCAGGCATCATCTGCCCATGTACCATACGAGAAGAAAGTGCCTACATACTTGCCTACTTCGCCTTCCCAGGCCGGCGTTGTAGTGGTCTTGTCATCTGGATTGCCCGTGCTGACCGGTATGGTGCGGATTTTGACCCCGTCCTCGTAAACATACATCGTTTGTGTATCTTGATTGATCAGGATAAACCGCTTGAAAGTTGCCTCCAGCCCAGGAGTGGGCGTCGGCGAAGGGATTAAGGTCATGGTTGGCGTGGGCGAGGGCAAAGGCGTTGCTGTCGCCGTGGATGTTGGCGTCAAGCTCGGAGAAGGTTCAGCAGAAGGTATGGCTTGGACAGAAGGGGTAGGGGTATTCCCGGGGTTTCCTGGATCGAAGCTACACCCAGCCAAAAGGAGTAAGCACAAAGAAAAGAATAATCGCTTCCCGCGCATTATAGGCCCCGTGTCAGAAGATATAGGCCAACTGTGCCAACCAGCGCTGCCATCAAGAGCAAGACATAAGCCAAATGTTGCAAGCGATAATAACGAACTACAGCCTGTCCATGGGCCTTATGAGCCACTTGGCCACACACCATTTCTTGCACATGGGCAGACGGATACCCTTGCACGTGCTCCAGCCACCAACTGCGGGCACAAAATGCATACTGGCCCAATTCGCTGGCTCTGATGACCGACGCAGAGCGCTTGTCACTCATTGCTTGCTCCTTTTGTCGGCTCTTTTCCCGCAAGGGCTTCTGCTTGTAGCAGAACCTGTTTCTCAAAATCCCGTAGCGCACGCCGCAAGGCTTCCTGCCGGGCAGCCACAGTCAGATCGCCGCGCGTACGTTCCAGGACACCACGCACCATATCAGTGGTGTGCCTCAGCCCACCAGTGACCACATCGGGATAATCCACAGTTACGAGAATACCATAGACCTCTTCCATAACTTGCAACATCCACTCACACCGCTCGACCTCTCCCTGGCGAATGACATCGAGGATATAGCGCCGTACCTCGCCCATTGCTTCTCCTAAACCATTAAGATACGTAGCTGGCAGCACATCCAGTTCGTCTGGCGTGGGGAGTGGGGCATTGGTAACAAGGGCATAGGTGACGCTGGCTTCCACAAACTCTTTCAGCGCATCCTGCGTATACCCGCTGTGATACAAGTCCGGATGATCGCGCAGGTCACTGACCATGCGCCGAGCAGCTTCTTTTGCCATAGCCAGCAAGTTTGCTGCCTTGTCATATTCAGCACGATGCACAGCTCGAATGGTATTAGCGCAACACCTAGTCAGCTCGCGAGCGCGAGCCAGCGCCTGCTCACGAGCAGCGTTCTTCGCTTCGAAATATGCCTGAACCTGTTCAGCGATATGCTCTAGATGTTCCAATGTTGCTCCTCTTTTCGGATGATTGATTAGGTCAAGAAGGGGTTGTGCTTCCGTTCGAAGCCAATCGTTGTTTGCGGCCCGTGTCCAGGATAAACAACGGTATCATCAGGCAGGGTAAACAACTTTTCCCGGATGGACTTGAGCAAGATGTGCATGCTACCTCCCGGAAAATCCGTGCGCCCAATGCCCAAATTGAACAAAGCATCGCCGCTGAAAACTACCTTTTCCTCTGCATTCCACAGGCTGATGCTCCCAGGAGAATGTCCCGGTGTGTGCAGCACATCCAAGGCGATCGAACCGAATTTCACCTGTGCTCCTTCTTCAAGCAATACAGTGGCTGGCGGGCTAGGATGAATCTTCCCCACAAACAGGGCAAAACTGCGCAGAGGACTCGTTAGCATGTCCGCGTCCTTAGGATGAATAGCAAGGGAAGCACCTGTTCCTTCCATCACTTCCTTATTAGCCATAATGTGGTCAAAGTGACCGTGTGTATTGACAATCAATTGGATATCTAGCCCCATACGCTGTATAGTGCGCAAGATATGGTCACCATCCCCACCTGGGTCAATGACAATGCCTTTTTTAGAATCCTCGTCAGCAACGATGTAGCAATTGGTTTGCAATGGCCCAACGACAAGTAGTTCGATGATCAAATTGTCCTCCTTTGCCCCGCTGCGATCAGAGATAGTCTAGATGTCCCCGTTGCTGTCGCAAGTATAGCATATTCATGCAGGATGGACAAGCACAGCTCCCGCTGCAAACAACCTTTGCTGCTCTTTTCACCTAGCCAAACAGTATGCTACAATACCACCGCTTATCCATCCGCTCGCCTTGCTTCCAGTGCCACGCGGATGCAAGACAACGGTCTAAATTGACATTGCCGTGGGAGGATATGGATATTGGAACAGCCATTGCAGGGTGTACGCGTCCTTGACCTGACTCGCCTAGCGCCAGGGCCTTATGCTTCATTAGCCTTGGCCAATCTTGGTGCCGAAGTCATCAAGATCGAGAGGCCACATTTCGGCGACCCACTGCGCTATATGTCCCGTTTTGGCTTCGAAGGCGGAGCCTTGCTGTTCGAGTTGCTGAACCGCAATAAGAAGAGCCTGACGCTGAACCTAAGAACCCCTGAAGGGAGAGCCATTCTGCTGGAATTAGCACGCCATGCTGATGTACTGCTGGAGGGTTTTCGCCCCGGTGTGATGAAGCGGCTTGGGTGCGACTATGAAGCATTGTCCGGGTTGAATCCGCGCCTTGTCTATGCCTCGCTCAGCGGCTATGGCCAGACTGGTCCCCACCATTTGCGCGCTGGACACGACCTGAACTATATCGCCTTGGGAGGACTTCTGGGGCTCACAGGGGAAAAAGATGGCCACCCAGTTATCCCTGGCGTGCCAGTGGCTGACCTCATTGGAGGACTGTGGATGGCTTTTGGAGTGGCAGCAGCACTATTCGAACGTGAACACAGTGGACGGGGGCAATATCTGGATATCTCGATGCTGAGCAGTATCACGGCTTTGCTCGCTATACCTTTAGCTGGCTGGCTGACGACAGGCCAAGTGCCGCAACGGGGGCAAATGTGGCTGACTGGCAAACAAGCCTGCTACAATGTATATGAGACAGCAGATGGCAAATACATGGCTCTGGGCGCTCTAGAGCCTGAATTCTGGCGTGCCTTTTGCCAGGCAGTAGGCCATCCCGAGTGGCAGGCGCGGCAATATGATAGTGATCAAGCGAGCCTTATCGCCGAGGTGGCAGCGCTATTCCGCACACAACCCAGGAACTATTGGGTAGAGTTGTTCGCGCATCACGACTGTTGCTGTGAACCTGTTCTAGAGCTAGATGAAGTATTCGCCCATCCGCAGGCTATACATTGCCAATTGCTGCGCGAAGGGGAATTGGCTATGCCGTTGGACAGCCGAGGTACACCCCACCAACCCGCGCCGCGCCTGGGTCAGCATACTTCCGAAATACTCACGGAACTAGGATATACCATGGCAGATATAGAACGCCTGCAGCAAAAAGGAGTTATCTAAGTACAAAGTAAGCTTTTGACCAAAGGAGTCTCGATGCCCACCCCATCACTCAAGGGAGATATCGAACGATCATTTCGAGAGCTATGCACCGCGGCAGGACGCCCAGGTGTGATTGGTTTTTCCTCCCTCACCTCGGTCCGCCTGCTGCCACAGCAAGAGCAATATCTCCGGCAGAAGCTACGAACCCTTGGCCCAGCAGAGGAAATCACCGCTATTTCTCTGGGCTTGTTCTACCACGAACAAGAGATTCTTGCCATACCTTCTGCGTGGCAGAGCAAATCTTTGCCCAACGACCGCTGGAACGAATACGCGCAAGCCTATCTGACGCTCAACCGCACACTCAACGATTTCACGAACACGTTAGTAGCCCGTTTGGGTGGCATCGCCGAGCAGGCTACCATCGAGGGCTGGGCCGGGCAAGTCAAACACGTGGAGGAATACTTCTCACATTGTGTTTCCCATCGCGCCTTTGCGGAGGCTGCTGGATTAGGTTGGCGCGGTAGGCATGGTCTCATTGTTACGCCCGAGGCTGGGCCAGCCCTGCGCTTTGCCACGATCTTTGTCTTGGGTCGTATTCCTAGTGCTCCAAAGGAATTGGCTGGCTGTGGGGAGTGCCAAGCATGTTTGGAAGTTTGCCCCATTCTCCGCAAAGCTAACGACTACCGCGAAGCCTGCCGTCAACGTATTTACGCGCTTGGTTTAAAGGCAGATGTCTGCGGCATCTGCGTACGGGTATGTTGGGAGCGTATCCAACAAAGGACGGTTTCGCCATCATTCGAGTAGTCGAGAAGCGGGAAAAGACGCATTTCCCATATGCTAAACCCTCCCAAAGCGATAGCGGATCAATGTCCATAGCGCGGGAAGGCCATCTTTCCACGGGTTCAGCTTCTTCTCCTTGCGCGGCCTGTACCAAATGGGCACTTCGTGAATGTGGTAACCCTTGCGTAATAACTTGGCCGTGATCTCTGGCTCAATCTGAAAACGGCTGGAACGTAGATCGAGTTCCTGCATCACTTGGCGTGGCAGCAATTTATAGCAAGTCTCCATGTCCGATATATTCGCGCCATAGAGCACATTGGTCACAAAAGTCAGAAACTGATTGCCCAGGCGGACGAACAGTTTCTGCCCACTGAGATCACGCACCCCGTAAACGACCTGAGCCTTGCCGTTCAGAACAGGTTCGAGCAATCTGGGGTAGTCATTGGGATCATATTCCAAATCGGCATCCTGGATAATCACCCACTCACCTGTAGCATGGCTGAGAGCTGTGCGAATGCTCGTACCCTTACCTTGATTAACCTCGTGGCGGTAAATGCGTACACGAGCATCTTGAATGCTGCTCAACACATTCCAAGTATTGTCCGTGGAGCAATCATCCACGACAATCACTTCTTTTTCAACCGGCACTGCTAGCACGCGGTCGAGTAACTCCTTGACGCTGTTCTCCTCGTTGAACACGGGAATCAATACGGATAGTTTCACATCGCTCCTTCAAGTTGTGATTTGATGTCAGATACAAGCTTCAGCGTGGCTGCTGAAATCAAGACCTTCCTAACGGTCAGTATCTCATGAACAGCGAGCACCATTCTAATGGAGGGCTGCGCGATTGTCAACTTAGCAAGCTTTGTGTATTTGACTAATCGCCATAGTTTTACTATACTATGCTTGCACGCCGAAGTGGCGGAATGGTATACGCGGCGGTCTCAAAAACCGCTGGGGGTCAACCCTGTGTGGGTTCGAATCCCACCTTCGGCATATCGGTATAAACGAATGAGAAAATCGGCAACGATGCCAACGGGGCTAGGGATAGAGCCCCGTATTTTGTGCTGCAAGGAGGGAAAGAATGCCTCTAGTAACCAGTAAAGAGATTTTGTTGACGGCTTTGGAGAATCATTTCGCAGTAGGAGCATTCAACGCGAATAACATGGAGCAGGTTCAGGCCATTGTTGAGGCTGCCGAAGAGGAGCGCGCTCCGGTCATTCTGCAGGTGAGCCAAGGAGCCATACGCTATGCTGGGTTGGAGTTTGCCGCCAGCATGGTAAAAACTGCGGCTAGTCTGGTCACCGTTCCGGTTGTATTGCACCTGGATCATGGCTATGACTTTGAGCAGAACGTGCTCTGCCTACGGGCTGGTTTCACTTCACTCATGTATGATGGCTCCAAGAAACCCTTTGAAGAGAACGTTGCCATCACCAAGAAAGTGGTTGAGATTGCCCATATCGCCGGCATCCCGGTCGAAGCAGAACTGGGTCGGGTTGCTCAGTCAACCGATAACCTTTCTTATGAGGAAATCTGCGCTTTGATGACCGATCCCTATCAAGCCAAGCAGTTCATTGAACTCACTGGAGCAGATTCGCTGGCTGTGGCGTGCGGCTCTGTCCATGCGATGAAGGTGCAGGAAGCGGAACTGGACATCGAGCGCCTGAAAGCGATCCATGAGCAGATCCCGCACACACCACTGGTTCTGCACGGCTCATCAGGGGTCAAGACCGAGAGCTTTCTCGAAGCCATCCAGCATGGTATCTGCAAGATTAATGTAGCTACTTATCTCAACCAAGCCTTCACTCGCGGACTGCGGGAAGCGGTAGCCAAATACCCCGACGAAGTAGACCCCCGAAAGTTCCTGGCTCTGAGTCGGGAATATGTAAAGGAAGCAGTGCGGGAAAAGATCCGCCTTTTTGGCAGCGCAGGGGTTATTGACTCCCGCGGAGGATTCCGCAGCCCTGCTCGGCAATTTCGTAGCGTAGAAATTGGTGCTGCAGAATAAACAAAGGGATCGAATTCGCAGGCAACAGCATGTAGGAATGGGATAGGAGGAAAATCATGCGTATTGGAGTTTTGACTGGTGGGGGCGATGTACCTGGCCTCAATGCAGCTATTCGTGCCGTAGCTAGACGTGCTTTTGAGTACGGCTGGGAAGTCTACGGTATTCACGACGGCTGGAAAGGCTTACGCGACGGCATCATTCAACCTTTGAACCGCGCCGATGTTTCCGGTATCTTGCACCGAGGGGGTACTATCTTAGGTTCATCGCGCACCAACCTGGCCAAGAAGCCCGGGGACATTGAAAAAGCCCTTGAAAATGCCAAGAAATTTGGGCTCGATGCTGTGGTAGCGATTGGCGGGGATGATACGTTAGGCGTTTGTGCAGAACTGACGAAGCGCGGCTTGCCCGCAGTTGGCATTCCCAAAACGATGGATAATGATGTGGTGGGAACAGACTACTGCATTGGTTTCAATACCGCTGTAACCACAGTGGCTGAAGCTCTAGACAAACTCCACTCCACTGCGGAAGCTCATCATCGCGTCATTGTGGTCGAAGTGATGGGACGCTATACTGGATGGGTAGCGGTCATGGGAGGCTTGGCAGGGGGTGCCGACTATATCTTAACTCCGGAAAAACCAGCCAGCATCGCCGAGGTATGCGAGCATATTAAACGCCGCTGGGCTATGGGCAAGCGATTCAGCATTGTCGTGGTAGCCGAAGCAGCCAAGATCGCCGAAGTTATCACTGATGAAGCTGAAGCAGAAAAGCGCAAAGATGAGTTTGGCCATATTCGGCTAGACTTACGCGGTCTTGGGCCCACCATAGCTACTGCTATCGAGGAACGCACTGGCTTTGAGACCCGCTTTGTTGTGCTAGGCCATCTACAACGCGGCGGCTCGCCAACGGTTTTCGATCGTGTACTTGCCACCCGCATGGGCGTCTATGCTGTTGAGCTGATCAAGCAAGGCAAATTTGGGCGCATGGTTGCCCTACAAGGGGACAAGATCACGGACGTGCCTCTGGAGGAAGTCGCCAACAAGAGGAAAGAGGTTGACCCAGAACTGATTGAGCTGGCGCAACTGTTTTATTAGAAACCAGCAAGATAGCTGGCACTCTTTCCATCGTGTATAGCACTGAAGCGGAATTTCGTACCGCTTTACCCACGGCAGGCAAAGAAGAGGGGCAGGTTTTTGCCTTGCCCCTCTTTTTCATGCGGAACAAGGGGCATGCGTCACAAAGTTATCGCGCACTGAAATCGCCTACGATCGGCTGGGCAATCCTTTCAAAGTCAGCATAGGCAATGCGCATAATTTCGCGATGCGAGCCGGCTGGGAAAGCAATTTCAGGCTGTGTGGTAAGCGTACGGTCAACACAAAGGCGCACATTGTACAGGCCACCAAAGGGAGGCATCGCACCTACTTCACAATCTGGGAACAGGCTGGCAAATTCTTCCTCTCTAGCTAGCCGCACGTCCTTCGCCTTAAGCGCTTTCTTGACCTTCGCAAAGTCAATCCGGTATGGTGCGGGCAATACCAACATGACCCACTCCTCATCTGCTTTCACCATAACCACTTTGGCCATCTGTTCCCCTGGGATGTGCAACAATCCTGCTAGGCGCTGCGCGCTATAGACCTCTGCATGCTTCGATATGCTGAACTTGACCCCTGCCTCCCGGAATATCTTCTCTAGCCGTTTCCTACACGTCATGATCTCACCCCCTATTCTGATTTGACTCATCCCATCGCAATACACCGAGACCAACGCTGGACAGCCCAGGCAAGAAATTCATCCATTGCCAGAGGCGAGGCATTCCTCGCTTTTGAGTATAGCTTATCAGCCTGTCGGCGTAGCAGGCAAAGCGGTTGGTGTTAGCACCAGCAGCGGCGCAAGATAGGTGCCCCGGCACCAACCAGTACGGTCTGTGCCGACAACTTGCACCCGATACCACGGCACTCCTTCCACCCACCGTGGCCACTCAAGAACCACGACTATAGTACCACGGGGCATACCCAAGATTACTGCGTATTCCTCGCCTGTCCCTGTATGCAACCCAGCTATACTGGCAATAACGACAGCGTGGCTACCAGGCGAGATAGGTTCGTACGGGGTAGGGCTAGCAACAGCCGTTAGGGTAGGAGTGTGCGTTGGTTGCGGAGTAGGAGTCAGTGTTTGAGTAGGCGTCGCTGTTGGGATGGGAGTATCTGTGAATACCGGTGTGGGAGTTGGCCAAAGCAGCGGGCCTCGGAACCATCGCCATAACCCGCCTGCTTTAGCTGCATAGGCTAGCCAGGCTCGTTGCATGATTCGCCCGTTAGACCGTACAGTAGCCTGCACACGCACTTGGGCAACATTGTTATAAACCTTGCCCAGCATCACCCCTGAAGTGAGCATGTCCACAGGACCAACAGAAAAGTCAACAAGCTCATAAGGCCGATGTTGTTCCATATATTGGATAAACTCTTCACGGCTGAACAGCATCTGTACATCGGGATGCAACAGGTCATATTGCCGGCCAAATTCGTGTTGTCTCTCATAGTTGTAGATAATCTGAAAAGTGGTCGAGGCGTCAGGAATGAGATCAATTACCAAAGGGAAGCCAGCACGCGGGCGTATCTGCGCCGGCTCATAACCCGGCGCAGAAATGACGATCATGTCCTCACCCAATGTAGGTATGCAGAAGGCACCCTCTACATCGCTAAGCGCAGTAACGGCCCCCGCTTGCAGTTTCGCTGCTACAATGGGCAATTTGGTAATCGCATCACGGATCTGACCTTGCGTCAAGGTTACTGGTACGGTTGGAGTGGCTCCCTTCGGAGGCCATATCACTTGCTTGTATTGCAACAACAGTGCAGACCCAGCTATTGCCAGCACAAGCAATGTCAGTAGCAAAGCTCGTCTGTTCATAGAAATAGCCTCCTTTTTCCGAGCCATGCCCTCGTCGTCGGACACGAACCAATGGAGGGACTAGGGAGCGGTGGGCACCAGCCAATCACCCGCTGCCCAACCGACCAAGCCATCGTCTGTCTGCACCTTCCACCACTTGTAGCCATCGGCTACTTCTGGCCCTTCCAATATCTTCAACCGCGTTTCATCCGGCAGTGTGCGCAGTATTTCCTTGTCCAGGCCTGGCGCAGCACGAAGGCGGAGCTGTTGCTCTCCCGTGCCCTGGACTATGGCCTGACCGCCAGGCATGAGCTGCTGGAGTGGGGTAGGCGTCGCTGTGGGTATCATGGTCGGAATCGGGGTAAGCGTCAGAAATGGAGTGAGCGTAGGCATGAACGTAGCTGTCGGTACAGGGGCTGGCGGTGTCAATTTACCTGTGGGACGAGTAACCCGGTACAGACCAACAATAGCGCTCACAACCAGAACCAGAGCTACAAGCACCTGCCACGCAGGTGCACGACTCAGCCCTCATTGTCCCCGGCGTCTTTTCCTCTCCTCGGGTGTTTGTTCCGTGCGTACTGCATCAGATGACATGGATGTTATCCTCCCTTTATTGGTTAGACGCTCGCTGGTCGCATTTTGTGCCGGAATCTTCCGAAACAATCCGCTGGTCACCACGAGACATGTGCCATCAGCGCATTGTGCTGCGCTCTTTCAGTGCCAATCGTTCGAGAAGCTGCGGCAAAGGCAACGTGTTCACGACATGACGCGCCTCAGCCCATCCCCGACGGGCCACAGCCACTCCATATTCCATTGCTTCCAACCCATTCACGCTATGTGCATCTGTATTGATAGCCAACTGCACCCCCAGTTGGATAGCCTGACGTATGTGTATGTCATCCAAATCCAAGCGATTGGGAGTGCCATTCACTTCCAAGATAGTGTGGGTCTCCGCTGCTACCTGCAATACCGCATCGAGGTCCACGTTTGTTGCTTCACGTTGCCCCAACAGACGACCAGAGGGATGCCCTAGGATGTCCACATGTGGATTGCGCATGGCACGGAGGACACGGGCAGTCATTGCCTCCTTGTCCTGCCGCAAGCCACTGTGCACCGAGGCAATCACTACATCTAGTTCCTGTAAAACCTCATCCGGGTAATCCAGTGTGCCATCGCCGCGTATTTCCACTTCAGCGCCCTGCAGCAAACGAAAGCCCACAAATCCTTCATTCAATTTCTCAATCTCGGCGCGTTGCTGCCTCAGCCTGGTCACGTCCAAGCCCCTGGCAACTCCCAAGCCTTGCGTATGGTCCGAGATCACCAGGTATTCATAACCAAGCTTCTGTGCCGCATGAGCCATTTCAGATAAAGTGGCTGCAGCATCGCTCCAGTCGGTATGCACATGCAAATCTCCACGGATGTCGCTGCGTTCGATGAGCTTGGGCAGCTTACCCTGCTGTGCTGCCTCTACTTCCCCGCGGTCCTCGCGCAGTTCAGGAGGTATCCAAGGCAGGCCCAAGGCATGATAGACGTCTTCCTCCTTGGGACAAAGTATCTCCTGCTCGTCTCGCTTAAAGCCATATTCACTGAGGCTAAGTCCCTTGCTCAGTGCCAGTGACCGCAGCTTGACATTGTGCTCCTTGCTCCCGGTGAAATACTGCAACAATGACCCGTAGCGTTCTGGCTTGAGAGCACGAATATCCACTTGCAAGCCATTGTGCAGGATGACGCTAGCACGGGTTGGGCCATGCGAGAGGATTTCCGCCACTTGTGGCAGCCGGACGAAAGCAGCAGTAGCTTGCTCAGGTTTCTCATAAGCAGCCAGGAGGTCAATGTCACCCACGGTGTCCTTCATGCGCCGCAAGCTGCCCACAGGCTCTACCGTATCAATGCCCAACTCCTGGCGCAAGGCTTGTGCCAGTTCATTAGCCACAGGCCAGGCAACGCCAAGGGGGATGCGCGTCGTGCGCCGGTAGAGTGATTCGATGCCCTCAAGGATGCGCTGTTCGGAACGTACGCCCAGGCCCGGCAAATGACGCAGCTTCCCTTCACGAGCTGCACGTTCCACATCAGCCACGCTGAGTGCTCCCAGTTTCTCCCAGAGAAGTTTCGCTGTCTTCGGGCCGACATCAGGAATGCTCAGCAGGCTAACCACACCAATAGGGATTTCCTCCTGCAGTTCTTCGTAATAACCTAGGCGCCCAGTACGGAGCAACTCATCGAGCTTCTTTTCCAGTGCCTCACCAACACCCGGGATTTCGCGCAGCTTGCCTTGGCGCCAAACTTCGTTGATGTCGCGCCCTAGGGCTTCGATATTGTCCGCTGCCTTGCGATAAGCCAGCGCCTTGTAGACAACCTCGCCCTTGATTTCCAGCATATCGGCAATCAGCCGCAGCAGGTCTGCCACCTCACGGTTGGTCACGGACAACCTCCGCGATAATTATACCCAAACTGTGGCAAATTTGACAATATGCTCATATGTGGGGCACAGCCTATTTTGACGAAAATCTCAAGATAGGATATAATGATGTTGAATAGCACAGGTGTTCTATCATCACGCGCTGAAACATAGGAGGAAACATGAGACAAATTACTGTGGCTGTAGTCCAGATGGCCCCAAAATTGGCTGACGTTGAAGCCAATCTTGAGCGTATGGGCAAGTGGGTGGAAGACATCTGCCGTGCTCAAAAGGTGGATTTAATCGTGTTCCCCGAATTGGTTACCACCGGTTATGAATGCGGCGTGCGTTTTGCTGATCTGGCGGAGCAAGTTCCAGGGCACATGGTAAACTATATGGCGAAATGGGCCACTGATTTCAGGGTGCACCTCGCTTTTGGCATAGTAGAAAAACAGAAAATCGAGAGCGTGGTGTATGACGCTGCTGTGCTGGTTGATCCAGAGGGAGAAGTGAATACCACCTATCGCAAGGTGCATCTACGGGGCGAAGAACGGCTGGCTTTCCGGCCAGGATACCGCTTTCCTGTTGGTGAGACCTCATTTGGAACTGTAGGGCTGCTGTTAGGCTGGGATCTGGCTTTCCCTGAAGCGGCACGTTGCTTGACCTTGCAGGGTGCCGAATTGTTGTGCGTCTGTGCCAATTGGGAGCGCCCTAACACGAACGCTTGGCGCCACTATATTTTCGCGCGGGCATTGGAGAATTCGCTCTTTGTAGCAGCAGCAAACCGCATCGGCGAAGAATACACCTACAATTTCTTCGGAAGTAGCCTGATTGTCGGGCCACAAGGCGAAATATACAGTACACTGGATGAAGATATAGAAGGCTATGGCTTGGCTACCATTGACCTGGATGAGGTGAGGAAGAACCGCGAGGATTCACAGTTACTGCAGGCCCGCCAGCCACGCAGTTATCGCGAAATTGTCAGGATGTACTAAATCAGAAATAATATGTATCAATAAGCTTTTTCTCTTCACCTACTATGCGCGCCTCAACTTCCAGGATGTACTAAATCAGAAATGATATGTATCAATAAGCTTTTTCTCTTCACCTACTATGCGCGCCTCAACTTCAATGTAGGGCTCCAGCCCTGAACCTTGTAGTTTTTCCTTCAGCAATTCGTCGAGTTGGAAGATGCCGGCAGAGTTGCTCATGAGCACGCGCAAGCGCACTGGCTTCTGTTCGCCGTGTTCGATCTCCAGATTCTCAATTGCTGCAGCAGAGACCGAATGGATATTGATCACGCCAGCCTCAAAAGGTATGCGCGAACGCCCTTTCGCCATGTCCAAGGCATCAGCCACGCGCACAATCCCTGCTTCCAGGGTTAGAGGACGCCCTCCAGCACGATGGGCAATAATAGCATGCAATGTTTCGGACAGCACTACCGTACGTATGGGAACCTCGTATATGCCGGTGAGCAGTTCTTTGATTAGCGGTGCAGCAATGAAAAGGCTATAACGTTCGTGGTCATCTCGGTGAATGGACATCCCCACATCGTGCAGCAATGCTGCTAGCACAACAACGATTTCAGCATCTTCATTTTGCAGCCCATAATCGCGCACTATGCTGGGTTGTACCCCGCTTTCCACAAGCAACCTCAGTAGCTTGAGCGCGATATTCGTGATGATCTGCACATGCACTGGCCCGTGGTCGGTCATGTGCAAGCGATCTACGGCAGTTACGTTGCAAATTCGCCATAGGGTGTGCAGTTCACTGTGCTCGTTAATCCGTAACACCAATTGCTGCAATTTGGCATTGTGACGCGTTGGCAAATGCAACTCAACTGGCTTTTGCAATAGCGTTTTGGCCGTCAATGGCACTTCTGCAGGGTTCTGTGAAACCTGGTTCTCTCCTTTGGTCATAGACACACTCCTATATCAAACTGAGGGACTAACGCGAGGGATTGCTTGATATGCCAAGCGATTCACCCGTTCATTCTGCGG
>JBMFPM010000017.1:0-13974 GCA_049969135.1 Anaerolineae bacterium | reverse complement strand
GGCTTGGCTGGGTTACGAACACAGTGACTATTGGTTCTTTGACCGCAGAAACGAATCCTGAGAACAATAACGCTGAGAAAGGTGTCCGCTTGGTGGCAGGCCTGCCGTTCACCGTAACGGTTACTGCTACCCCGACTCATATCTTGGTCAATTCTTCTTCGACAGTGCGTATCACTGTCCTGGATCGGTGTGGCAATCCGGTGGAAGGCACCACAGTATACATTACTACTAGCATTGGTAGCTTCAGCGCAGCAACTGTGGTGACGCAGACCACGCGTACGACAGACGGGAATGGACAAGCAACTGTTACCTTCTACAGCCAGTCGTTCACGGGTATGGCTGTGATTAGCGCCACGGCAGGCAGCGCGACAGGCGTGGGCTATGTCTGGATTAATGTGGGCCCAGCAGCGCAATGCGTGGCCGTGGCTAATCCAATGGCTATCCCCGCAGATGGCTTGTCCACATCGCAGATCACAGCACGGGTACTGGATACAGCCGGATACGTTGTTCCAGACGGTGTCTTTGTAGGCTTCACTACGTCTTTAGGCTCGTTGATCTATGCATATGCCGAAGATGCGCAGCTAACGCAGTCGCCCATTGGGAGCTGGAATACGATATCCGATGCGGCGGCAAGCGGTGGCACTTACATCTCGACGACTGTTGATGGTGCTTCGCTCCTGTGGAGCTTTTACGGGAATGGCGTTTCCATCATCTATCGGCGCGCTCCTGGTGGCGGATGGGTTGATGTAACGCTGGACGGCAACCCACTTGGGGCAATCAATATGGGAGGCACGCTCACCTGGCGGGCAGAGAAAGTCTACACCTGGTCGGGCGATCCTACGGCCGCGCATATCCTGCGCATCACACACCGCACGGGTACTGGGCCAGTGTGGATAGACGCTGTGCGCTCTGGTGCGACGACTAGTGGCGGGCGAGTCTCGGCAGTGCTTACTTCGGAACAGACGGCAGGTACCGCTGTTGTCGCCGCCTCTGCTGTATCGGAGACCGTGGGCATTGTGCCGGTGTTGTTACCGGGCTATGTGAATGTGCGCTTTGACCCTGCGGATTTGGTGATCACCAAGACGGTTGAACCGGCAGGCCCGATCACAATTGGCCAAAGAATCACCTTTACGCTGCGCTACGAGAACCGTGGACCTATCACCGCTACCAACGCTTACATTGAGGATGTGATCCATGATGGTGTGATCAACAGCGGCTGGCTCCAGGATGTCTTCTTCAGCGTGCCGCCTGAGACCATTGTTGAGCACCTGCAGTATCGCTGGGATCTTGGTTCATTGCCAGCCAGACAGAGCGGGGTCATTTCCTTTGGTGGCACTGTGACGGAAGATCAAGGGCGTTATTGGCCATCCGAAACAGTGCTCACGAACACGGCCACCATCACCTCGCTAACGGTAGATTCTGTGCCTGCAAATAATACAAGTTGGGTCACCAAGACCATTGTGCCTGGTGCACCGGTTACCATCACGCTGACGGCTATGCCACGAACTATCCCGGTCAATTGCATCGGTAGCGGTAATGCCTCGTTGCTGCGTGCTGAGGTGCATGATGTATATGGCAATCCAGTGCGGAACGGCACGCCGGTTACGTTTACGACCAGTTTGGGCGGATTCCCGACGGTGCAGCAGAGGGTGCGCTACACCACTGATGGAGTGGCTACGGTGAACCTGACCGCAGGGACGGTAGCGGGCACAGCCATAGTTACGGCTACGGTAGACTCTCTTGTGGCTACTACACAAGTAGTCTTCACACCAGAAGGTCCTGCTTCAGTGACTGTCAGTGCAGATTCTGCGGTGATACCGGTAGGAGGAGCTACCTCGGTTATCGAGGCGCTGGTCTTGGATCCATGTGGCAACTGGGTAGCCGATGGCACAGCGGTAGCTTTCAGCACAGATGCGGGAACCATTGCACCGTCGGTAGTAGGTACGGTGAATGGCAGGGCTTCTACGCTGCTTATCTCAGGCACAGCGCCGGTTACCGCTACAGTGATTGCCACAGCGGGCACAGTTAGTGGTACAACCACCGTGCGCTTTGTACCCGGTGAACCAAGGCTGAGCCTCGCTGCGTATCCTACCACATTGCCTGTGAGCAACACGGTGCGCATAACAGTAACGGCTAGGGATGAGTTTGGCAACCCTGTATTGGATGGTACGGTAGTTACGTTCACTACCTCTTTGGGCAACTTTACAGACAGCGGCATAACCAGGACCTTCACCACAACTGTGGGAGGCAGGGCTTTTGCTGCCTTGCATTCCACCCAGAGTGGTCAGGCTGTAGTGCGTGCGACTATTGGGCCAAACGAAGCAGCGGTGATCATCATCTTCGAACCGTTGGAGCCATCGACAATCTCGCTCACTGTGGAGCCAGAACTCATTATCGGCTGCGGTGGCACCGCACTTGCCCGTGCAGTAGTCAGGGATCGCTATGGCAATCCGGTCCGTGATGGCACTGTGGTTGTCTTCAATGTCTATCCGGTGGGAAGCGCCGAGCCAATAGATGGTGGACGGACAACGAACGGTTTGGCCCAGGCAATTATTGCCTCTGGGGCAAAACCTGGCCCGGCCTATGTGCGAGCTTGGCCGGCTGGACGCGATACCTTCTTCAATGAGGTTGCTGTCTACTTCACAGAGGGGCCACCAGATCGTTTTGAGCCAGGGACGCCCGCTGCCGAGCCACCACGCCTGCTGGTTGGTGGAAAGCGTGCAACGATCAAGGTGCGGGTCTTGGACTGTGGCAACTATCCGGTGGCTGAGGGAACGCCAGTGACCTTCACCCTCGTTTCTGGGGCGGGCACTCTGACGCCGCAGACGACCAGTACCGCCAACGGTTGGGCATATACTACCCTGACTTCGCCCAATGAGACAGGCCGGGCAACGATCCGGGTGAATGCAGGCGAACGCGAAGGGACGGTGATCGTCGAATACATCCCTGAAGCACCGTTTGACATTTCCTTGACAGCCAACCCGCTGTCCATCGCGGCGAACGGGGTCTCGACCTCGACTATAGATGCAGAAATCCGAGATCGCTACGGCAACTATGTGGCGGACGGGATTGTGGTGGTCTTTTCCACCGATCTGGGACGCTTTGAGACAGGGTCATCGTACACAACCTATACCGGCGGCGGCAGAGCCCGGGCGGTGCTGATTTCTAGCACCATCCCAGGTATGGCCCGTGTGGCAGCTATGGCTGGCGGCAGGCGAGGTGTGACCTATGTGGACTTTTACTTCGTGCCCACACCCACGCCAACTCCTACAAGAACACCAACGCCTACGCGGCGCTGGTCCGTGCACTTGCCGGTGATCATGAAAAACTCGCGGCGCTAATGACTCTATTTAACCCGCAGAGGATGCAGAGCATTCCTTCTGCATTCTCTGCGGGAGAAACCCGTATCTTTGGCGCATTTGCCACGTCATCTGGTATGGACTGTACATACCTCATCGCCACGTAGGAGGATGAATCTATGGATTATAGGTTGCGAATTCTCAGGTCAGCGCTCGTTTTCTTGTTCCTGGTAGGTGTCCTCTTTGGTGCGCTGGCTTTGCTCCCTGCTCTGGCTCAGACACCGGAACCACCGCAGCCCGATGGGGCTCTTGCTCCGCCATTGGGTGATGTCTCTCAACTCTTGCGACCATCTGGCAGTGGGTATATTGTTGATGATGGTGATCCCTCACCGTACTTTGTGAAATCCACTACTCCAGATGGCTGGACGTTGGTTTCAGGCAGCGGTGGCTGGCAAAATGACTACTTGTATGCCTTAGCAGATAACGATGGTGATATGGCACAATGGCATCCGGATCTGCAAGCCGGTTGGTACGAAGTATGGGTGCATTACTATGCGCATCCCAACCGACGTGACGACGCAGAGTACCAAGTCCATCATGCTGGTGGGGTGGCTAGGCATCTGATCAACCAACAACTGTTAGCCGATGGCACGCCTGCAGGTGGAGCAGGCGCTGATTCTGGTTGGGTGCGCCTCGGTACGTATCGCTTCCTGGGCAATGTATATTTCGATTATGTACAACTGAGCGATGCCACCACACCATCTGGCACTCCTACGCCTGGCTATGTCATTGCTGATGCGGTGAAATTCGCCCCGATGGAAGTGTGGGTGGATGATGATTATTATGACTGGGGAACCAACGATGGCAAACTGTGGGGAGTGAATGCCTTTAACCGCATCCAAGACGGCCTTGAAGCAGTGGCTAGCAATGGAACCGTGTGGGTCAAGCCAGGCACTTACATTGGTCAAATCACAATCACCAAAGGCATTACTCTGACCAGCACAGGAGGAGCAGCCTCCACTGTGATTACAATGGCAAATACGTCTGCAATAGATACAGCAGTACAGGTACTCGCGAGTGGAGCTACCGTAAAGGGCTTTACGATACAGAGCAATGGCGCAGAGTGGGGCATCGCTGACGAGAGTGCTGGTTTCTGGGAAATCGCTGATTATCGCATCCTGAATAACATTGTCCGTGGCTTTGAGAATGGGATAGTTTTCTATCGCGCCAAAGGAGAAGTAAGTAATAACCAAGTTTATAGCAACACCCAACGAGGAATATGGATTCGGGAGTTTCCAACCAGTGATCCTGGCCCTACCTTTGTGCTCAGCAATACCTTGTATGGGAATGGTGGCTCTATCGCGGATTATGATATCCAAATCCATGATTCTTATACAGGCACTACAGTGATGGGAAACCGTATCACCGGATCAGGAGGTGCTGCAGAGGCTGGTATCTTTGTCTATAACACAGCTGGTGACCTAGTGCTTACAAATAATGCGGTTACTGGCTGCACAGAAGGTGTGCTCATTCTGCAGGATAGTGGTACTGGAATTATCCAGAAAGTGAACTTGTACCGCAACGAGATCACCAATGGCGGGACGGGTGTGCGCGTCCGACGAACAGGCGGGAGCGCATCAGTGCGTCAGGTAACAATTGGTGGCAGCCTGGCTAACTCCAACCGCATTTACAACAACAGCGGGTATGAGTTGCGCTTGACAGGGTATTCCGCCAATATCACGGCAACTCATAACTATTGGGGAGTATGCACATGGCGTGAGATTGAGGACGAGATTTATCACGATTACGACTCCGCTGCCCTGGGCTTTGTTACCTACGAACCTGCGCTTTGTGTGCCTGCTCAGATTGATGTGCAAGCAGCGCCGGTTACCTTGCCAGCAGATGGTTTCTCAACTGCTGTTGTTACTGCCACAGCAACTGATTTCTTTGGGAACCCAGTGCCCAGTGGCACAATGATGGGCATTACCACTACTTTGGGCGGTGTTTCCTACGCATATGTCGAGGAGAATGACCCATCTGTATCCCAATCGGGTTTGTGGGGCATTGGTCTCAATGCTTGCGCTAGCGGTGGCGAATATATTGGCACAATGGACCCATCAGCGAGCGTCTCTTGGAATTTCACCGGCACGGCTGTTTCCCTGGTCTATCTTAAAGTGTCTGGTGGTGGCCAAGCCGATGTGTTCATTGATGGCAGCCCTGTTGCCAGCAAAAGGATTGACATGTCTACTTCCCTGGCGACCATCGAGTGGCGTGTTGAGGAGGTGATCACCAATGCGCTAAGCGCGACAGGCCCACATACGATTACAGTGAAGCCAGTTACGCCTCCTATCTGGGTAGATGCCTTCCGCTCAGGCGGCACGGCAAACGCCCAAGGGCGCATTGTTACCTTGCTCACGTCAGCGCCAGTGTCAGATACTGCTACGCTGTGGGGCACGGTGTACAGCGGCCGCATTATTACGGACTGTACGATGGGTATCCAGCCTGTGATTACCGACACCTTTAACGTGGTTTTCCAGGGGACGAATGTAGGTGTTTCTAAGGCTGCTTCGCCAAGCCAAGTAAGCCCTGGGCAACAGGTAACCTATGTCATTACCTACACCAACGATGGCCCAGCGCGGGCAACAAACGTCGTGATCACCGATACGCTACCGCCTAATTTCCAATATGTATCCCATCGTACATCGCCTGCCTTGCCGGTGCCGATGCTTACTCCACCTCATGTAGTGTGGAATATTGCCAGTCTGGCTCCACGTGCAACGGGGGTTATTACCCTGGTAGCGCGGCCCGATCCTGTGGCGTCCTGGCCGTCAACGCCCGTCCTGAGCACCAATGTCGTACAGATTAGCACAGGAGTAACCGATACCAACGCTGGCAATGACCAAGCCTGGGCGGATGTTACCGTGCTGCCGAATCCTCCCATGTTTATCACGGTTACTGCCTATCCGACTGCTATTCCTGCTAATGGGACAGCCGCTTCGGTAATTACTGCGGAGGTGAGAGATCAATACCACAACCCAGTGCTGGATGGCACTCCGGTTACGTTTACCACCAGCTTGGCAGGCACAATATTCCCGTCTACTGGAAGTGCAACAGGGTATGCAAACACCACAGGCGGATTTGCGGCGATCACCCTGCGCGCAGGCACGCTAGCAGGCACGGCGACGATTACCGCAACGGCTGGTTCCGCGCGGGGTACGGGGCGCGTGCAGGTTTTTGCGCTAGAGCCCTATTCGGTCACGCTCTCGGCTCATCCATCTGTAATCCGGGTCAGCCGAGGAGACATCACGAGCACCCTGCGCGTTACCGTTACGGACCGCTATGCTAACTTGGTCCATGGGGCTGTCGTTACATTGACTACCGATGCCGGTACACTTCAGGCTCCTGGGGGCATCACGGGCACCGAGGTCGTTGTGACGACGACAAATGGCATTGCCCTTGGTGGGCTGGCATCAGGAACGACGGTAACTACGGCTACCGTGACGGCTGCGATCACGGCAACCGGACGGCCTACGGCAACGACTCAGGTGTATTTCCAGGCTGGGCTGCCGTACACGATTACGTCGGAAGCTTATCCTACTACAGTGCGTGTCTGTGGCGGCGAAGCAGTGATCACGGCTTTGGTCAAGGATGAGTTTGATAACGTGGTTGAGGATGGCACCCATGTGAGCTTCCTTGTAGTTCCTGGAGAGCGGGGGGATATGTACCCCAGAGAAGGACGGACAGTGAATGGGGTGGTTTCCTCTACATTGCGCACGAAGGCATACCTGTTTGGACAACGCTTCCTGGATGTCTATATCACGGCTGGACCTATAGGGTATCAAGTGATGCGGCCACACCATATTGACCTGGAGGTAGGCTTAGCCGCAGCAGTCTCCTTTAGGGTTTCGCCATCCCCCGTCCAGGCAGGTATTGCGCCTTACCAGATTGAGGCACGGGTGAGGGATTGTGCAGGCAACAGCGTGCAGGATGGGACCATCATTACTTTTACGAGTTCGTTGGGCACGATTACGCCGACCGTGACTACGGTTGCGAATGGCCTGGCCCTTGCAACCTTCTATCCGGGCTGCACAATGGGTGAGGCGGTGCTTTCGGCGACTGTTGACTCCCGGGTTTTCACAGGCACGTTACTTATTGAACCTGGTATGCCGTATTACATCGCCGCGGATATTTCGCCCACGACAATCGCCAATTGCGGAGGCCAAGCAGTTGTTACAGCCACATTGCGCGATGTATGCAATAACCTGGTCAAAGATGGCACACCCGTTCAGTTTGCATCTCACTATGGCTACGTGAGCCTCTCTCGGTACGTAGCCTATACCCAGCGAGGCGTTGTAACGGCAACGGTCATTGCGGACCGTGGCAAAAGGATCGAACCACGTGATTGGCCTACCGGCTTGGAGCAGGTTGACATCACCTCACCTCCTGCCTTGTCGGACTTTGTAAACCTTTACATCCGTCCAGGTGTGCCACAGCGTATCACTGTGTTGGCTGATCCGGAGGAAATTCCCATTCTAGGGGATGTGAATGGGTACAACATCACCGTAGTGGCTGCCGTGAATGATTGCAGCAATACCCCTGTCTCGGATGGCACCTCGGTAAGGCTGCAGACGGATAAGGGTATTTTCCTAGAATCAGCGAGCTGGTATGTGGATCAGACTACAGTGGGTGGTATGGTTACCGTTACGCTGACCTCGCAGTCTATTGCTGGCAGGGTCAATATCACGGCGACATCGGGCTCGGCTGTGGGTATAACCAACGTTTATTTCAAGCCCGGGGATCCACAGCGGATATCGGTGTGGCCTTACCCGGCGACAATCTATGCCGATGGCAGGTCCAGATCGTTGATCACGGCACGGGTCTTTGACTACTATGACAACGATGTAGGCGCCGGTGTAACGGTAACCTTCCGCACAGACTTTGGGTATTTCCTCGGTGGGGGCGACACCTTTGTGACCACGACGAACGAGGGAGGATACGCGTTTGCTACTCTGATTTCTGACACACAGCCGCGCACAGCGACGGTGCTTGTCAGCACGGAGAATTTGAGACAAGGCTATTGTTACGTGTTCTTCGTCGCTCCACCCGAACTCCGCTATCTCTATCTGCCTATGATCTTGCGCAGGAGATAGCAAGCAAGACCTCACCATACCTCTGGCAGGGCCTCGTCGGAAGTTTTGATGAGGCCCTGTTTTCTAGAATGGAGCGGATACGGATACAAGAGGGTGCGCTCTTGCAGTTGGGCTCAGATCAATCAGGCCAAGTGGAAAAGGTCGGCCAGTAGTGGAAGTACGGTATCCAGATATAATAGATACGTGCGGGGGTATTGGTTGGTGTTGGTGTTGTTAGCATGGTTGGAGTTGACGTGGCGGTAGGCGTTGGGCTGACGGTAGGCGTTGCCGAGGGACTAGGTGAAGGCGTTACCGCAGGATTAGGAGTATACGTTGGTCCTGGAGATAAGCCAGCTAAGGCACGGTGGATATTTAATCTACCCCAACCCAGGTATGGGTCAGGACCTGGGTAGAGGCTTGCATTGACATCGTCGGACTGTGTTTCCAGCTGTTGCTTGATTTGAATATTGGTAAAGTCAGGTCGCCAGCTCCACAGCAACGCAGCCGCGCCAGAGACATGTGGTGTCGCCATGGAAGTGCCTCGCTTGTAGTAGTAATAGTATGGCGGCAACCATGTGCTGAGAATGGCTTCTCCTGGGGCAGCAATATCCACTTCAGGGCCATAGTTGGAAAAGCTGCAGCGTTGGTCATTGGCGTCTGTTGCTGCTACTGCTACTACTTCGGGGTATGCAGCCGGATAAAGCACACGACCTCCATCATTGCCACTTGCGGCTACAATCAGGGCACCTCGGTTGTAAGCATAGCGCAGCGCATCTTGGAGCAAAACCGAGGGTTCTTTCCCGCCTAGGCTGAGATTGATCACCCGGGCGCCGTTGTCCACCGCATAAATGATTCCAGCAGCAATATCATAGTAGTAGCCATCACCATGCTGGTCAAGTACTTTGACCGTCATCACGCGGGCACCCCAGGAAACCCCTGCAATGCCAATACCATTGTTCGTTTCGGCGGCAGCGATGCCGCTGACATGGGTGCCATGGCCATTGTCATCTTGGATAATGGGGTTTTCATAAGGTTGACAAATGCCGGTACTGCAATTCTGGTAGAAATGCCAACCGTGGACATCATCTATTTTTCCGTTTCCGTCGTCGTCTATGCCATTGCCGGGTATCTCTCCAGAGTTGGTCCACAAGATATTGCGCAGGTCAGGGTGTTCCAGGTGAATGCCCGTGTCCAATATTGCAATGATAATCCCTTGACAATGCGCCATGTCCCAAGCTTGGGGTGCTCCGATTTTGGGCAAAGCCCATTGGTCAAACCACCGCTCATCGTTGGGCTCTTCCAAGGCATGCGCCTGGTAGTTTAGCTCAGCGTACTGTATAAATGGGTCGTGTTGGATCTGTTCGACCATAGATTTTTCTGTGCCAGCAGGCACTTGCCATAACGCGACGCCCAATTGGGGAATTTGAGCCAGGATTTTCCCCTTTGTCCCATCCGCTGACGGCAGAACGGATAGAGATCTATATTTGACCACAAGCTGGCCCTCTAGGTAAGGTTCATGCTCTGCGGAAGCCCTTCGAGGTTGTGCTTGCATAGATGGAACAAATACTATCCATACAATGGCCAGAAGCAGGAGAAGGGGCGGCCAAAGCGGAAACCTGGAAGAACTCTTATGAGCATTGTTTTGCATAAGTTGAGCCATTTGTGAAAACGGTGTATCCCCATCAGTTGTATGGTGGGAAAGGAGGCTAATGAACATGCTGTCCATTAGCCTCCTTACCTTATTTTGTACAGCTCAGGAGAAGCTTAGCGCACAATCGTGGTTGTTGCGCTGGCCGTGACTGTCTCGATCCAGGGATGCGACACTGTGATCGTGGTTACTACCTGGCCAGTGGCTGTGGAGAAGGTCCACAAGGTGAATTCTCTTGTCCAGGTAGCGCCAGGACCAAGCGATGGGATCACCCAGGAAGATGGGTTGGGCCAGATAATGTAAGCTGGTCCAGTCCAGGTTGCGACCACATTCACGTTGTTCAATGTCGCACCGCTTTCGTTCGTTACTGTGGCAGTGTAGCGGATTGGACGCACAGGTGCAGCGAACTGTGGCGCGGTCAGCGTGGCTGTAACCCACGGCAGCCGGGTAGTTGCCGTCAGACGGTAACTCTGGCGACCACGGATGGTAACAATAGCCTCATTGACGATGGGGCCAACTGCAAGTGGGTCTACCTGCACCTGGTAGGTGATATAGGCATCTGGTGTGTGCAGCACCTTGCCACCGACGCGGCCTCCCCAGATGATGCGCCCACGCTCGTCGAGATCCCTGCGGGTCAAGGGGTCCTTCACAAACTGGGCGCCAGTCAGAGAGCCCTCGACGAAGGTGGTGCCCTTCGGGATGGGGATATCCACCGTCGCTAGCGCGCTGGTGCTGGCAGCATCCTTGATATATACTACATAGGTGAGGATGTCGCCCGGCGCCGCGCTGGTCTTGTCCACCATCATCTCGCCGAGGAAGGTATCTGTGTTGTTCCAGACGCGCACCTTGCCCCAGGACAAGTCTGCAGCTTCCTCAATGACTTTGATATGCACGCCATAGTTGTTCTCGCCTGGGTTGCCGGTTGTGCCACCATAGCCGACGCCTGAAGGATACCAGTACCATGCAGAACGGCCACCGGGATATGCTTCCCCATCGAAGCGCAAGGGGAAACCTTCGGGATATTCTGGTGGTGCAACACCGTAGTGGTCTGGAGCAGGGATCACACAACTCGCGTCCCAGTCTTTGGTGGCCCAGATCATGCGCGCATCGCCTGGACCACGCGGTACGTACTCAAGGCCTGGATACCAACCCAGCGAGTCATGGAAGGCAGATACAGCAGGCCTGGACGGGAATTCCTCATCAGCGTTGTAGTTGCGCCAGCGCTCAGTCACATGGAATGGTTCTGTATCGCGCAGGCCAAAAGCGGCATCGCGCATCTGAACGCGGCCGTGCAGGTTCGCAACTTCGTTCACATACGCTGACGTGGTGGAACGCCAGGGCTCAAAGTGAGCGTCGACGAGCAAACAGGCACCCTTAGGCCCGAAGGCGGGGCCATCCGCTAGGTACATGAACACCTCATTGTCTGTGTACTTGAAGTTGCGGTACCACAGCAACATGCCAAAATCTTTGATGTTGTAGCGGCCGCTGGCTAGGCCTGCATCGAAGCCACAGGCATTGCGCCATTCCGCGATGTAGTAGTGTGGATAGAAGAAGTAGCCGTCGAAGCGGGTCCATTCTTCTACTACCCATTTCCCGTTCGCAGTTTCAGCGTCATCGGAGAAGATCACCGTTCCATTGGCGCTGATAACAATGTCATCCAGGAACCAGCCTAGGCCGAGGGTAGCTGGGTCGGTTTCATAGCGGAAGCGCAGCAGGACGTTGCTCTGGCCGGCATAGGCGCTGAGGTCTACCGTCTCATCGAGCCAACCTTCGCTGAAGCCGGTATAGCCAGGCATCTCGTCGACGAAGAAGCAATCCGGGTCGTGTTCATCCGTGGTGGTGGTGCCAGGCAATGAGGTCCACGTTTCGCCGCCGTCGGTAGAAACCTGTACAAAACCAAAGTCCCAGCCTTCTTCAATGTCATACCAGGTCTTGAAAGTCAATGCCGCGGTGGTTGCTGAACTGAGGTCCAGAGGCGTAGCAAGAGTCAGTTTGGCATCGAGCCAGTTTGCTCGGCCACTGTACCACATGTACGCGCCGCTGGCTGGCTGTACAGGCTGCTCAATCTGCGAAGGTAGGTTAATGATAAACGAATCCTCGGTGCCTTCCGGAGGGTTACAAGCCTGGCCTAGAACAATTTCCGTCTCGGGGCTCATCGTGTTCAACACAACCGGATCGTTCCAGCCCAGCAGGTACTTGTGCCAGGGGTCAAGCCCTGGTGGCACTGCTCCCTGTGGCCAGCCACCGCCCCAGTCATCTGCCATTAGGGTCCAGAAGCCAGGTGAGGTCTCTCCAGGGTTGTAAGCATAGAGGTCAATCGCGCCAAGGTTGTGGGCAAACTCATGGGCAAATACCCCCACGTTGCCGTTTTCAGGCATCATGGTATAGGGGCCAATCTTCAAACCAGTGTTGCCAATTTCATAATATGGCCACACTGACCAGCTATGCGACCAGATAGCATGCTCGCCCACTCCTGATTCCGCCAGCAGAGCGGTGCTATCTTCCTCGCCCAAGCCGGCGTGCACGATCATGACCCGATCCAGAACGCCATCACCATTCTGGTCGTAGCGCGCCCAATCAAAGTCTGGATAGGCAGCTACGCACGCGTCAATGGCATCTTTCACCAGATCACGGGGGTCTCCGCCACCGGGGAAGAATCCGTCAGCAAGCCCTGAATAGCCAGCAGAACGCGCACCGGGGCAGGCATCCGCTCCGTACCAGGCTTCAGAGTGGGGCACTTGGACCCAACCAATGACATCACCCTCAACGGTGTACAAGCCTTTGGACTGCTCTTCATAGTACTCCCTCAGGCTATAGCCACGGAGATCAATGGTGACAGGAGTACCATCACCTAGCGTGTACTCGATGTAGACACCATCTCCGAAGAGCATGTTCCAATAATGCTCGCGGCTAAAGTCTTCCGTCCAAATGGCATTGTAGCCGGGGTGGGTCGTGGAGGCAGGCCTGGGGATCTGGTTATGCAGCGGCCCGGAATAGGTGAAGGTTTGCGTCTCGGTGATAATGCCGGAGCAGTCGCCATAGTCCTTGTAGTCCACAACACCGGGGTCGCCAATGGGATCCCAGATGTCACCGGGATTCCAGGTCGCAGTGTCTGTGCCGGCGAACTCGACCAGGATGACCAGCAAGCGGTCGCTGCCTGTCTTGGCCAGAGCTGCTGCTTCAGCCGTACGCCCTTGCACGAGCAATTCCTCGCGCTTGAGCAGCCGCTTGTAATCCAAGGGGTTCGGCGCATCTTTCGGTTTAAAGCGTTTGACCTTAGCTGGTGTTGTATCCTCCAGAGTAGGGACTGGAGGCTGAGCTGACACTGCCGCAGGCAGTATAGCGAGCAGCATGGCCAGGATGGTCAGAAGAACAAAACCTCTTAGCAAAGCCTTTCTCATTTGGTTCCCTCCTTTAGTAATTTGAACTTGGCTCGGTTTGGGTACTTCGTTATATGGCCTGCTTTTTCCATCACCTCCTTTCTCATAAGGGTTATGGTACCAAGCAATGCATTGGGCAAACTGGCCCGCTGCGCATAATGGTAATTCTGGTTGCAAACCAACTGGGCTCAACAAGCGAAAATAGTCGCTCTGAGTCCTTGGTCCCGGTAAGTGTACACTGGCTGCGACAGCGTCCGCATAGGGTTCGGGCTTGTCCTGGGATGGCTTTTTAAAGGGTGTTCAAATGGCAAATGTACAAAGGGGGAGTACATTTACATTATAGCAAAAGCCACCAGACTTGTCAATTGCCAGGCTCTGAGGGTGTTGAAAAAGTCCTCCCAGTGTCATGCTGAACCTGTGCCCCTTCACTATGTTCAGGGCAGGCTCTGAGCAAAGCGAAGGGGAAGTGAAGCATCTCGCAATACTTAGGAAGGTACGGCTCAAGTTACGCGAGACCC
>JBMFPM010000016.1:0-14109 GCA_049969135.1 Anaerolineae bacterium | reverse complement strand
ATTCCGTCTCAGCCGGGGTATTGTTGGAAAAGCTGCCCCCAAGGGCTTTCGCGCAGCCAGCGCTCCACCACAGGGCGCCCCTTGAGCGGATACCAGAAATGGTCATGGTAGTATTCGCTGGCGAAAATAAAGATGTTGACGATGGGGGTATGGAAGAGCAATTTTTGGAATACCTTAAGCGGAGAACGCCACAACAACATACCGGTACCGGTGCCCAAGTTCACTCCCACCTTGAATCCCCAACGTTCGTTCGCCACCTCAGGCATACCCACGACTTCGATTTCCCGTGGGTTGCCTTGGCCTAAACGAAGCTCTGTAGCACGGGCAATGTACGGTATCTGCAGCGGGTCAAAGCCCATCATCGCAGCAGCTACAGCATCAATCGCCACCTGATCAGCCGATGCCAGGATAACATCTTTTTGATATGGAATCAGTGTGCGTGGGCCTGCTCCACTGCCGGCGGTCGTGCCATCCATGACCGCAAAAATGCCCGTGTGGATTTCCTTTTGAATCGCCAGCAAATCCACCAGCGTGTCGTGAATCCAGGTATGGGTATAGTGGCGGTTCACATTGAGCAACCCGCCAAAGGCGTTCTTCATTGCCCCCGTGGTCACAGTATAAGAGTGGGTCTTGACCGTGGGCAGGTGGACGATGTTTTTGCCCACAAAATAGTCTGGGATATAGATGCCTTGCGGGTAAACCTTGTCCAGCACCAGCATCTTGGCTTTGGGCTTGTACTCAATCCATGCCATATCCTCAGGCTTGAAGTTGTACTTCTTTGGGATGCCATATTTTTCCAACACCGGCCCAAACTTGTTATAGCGGTCGCCCAAGTCGGCAATGGTAACTACTGTCTTGTTATGCACGCACACCAGGTCACGAAACCCAGATGCGCGCAACGCCAAGATGGTGCCTTCTAACTGCCAGGGGGTCGTATTCGACCCAGGGTAAAGCAAGTGCCAGCTTATGTTGTCCTTGAGGATCGTGGTCGCTGCTGGATCGAGCGCCTCTTTCATACCCGCCAGTTCACACAGGCGCTGATAGTCTTCTAACACTGTCTGCGGCGTAGTGCGCAGAACGGCAACTTTGGATTTGGTCGTCATTTCCTGTCAACTCCTTAGCATTGGGATATAACACAGTGAACGACGCCCTATAGAGGTGGTCTCAGAGGGCAAACTCAGCCACCAGGAAGGTATGATCAGAGGGCCGCTCGGCGCGCCGTGCTTCGACATCAATCCAGGCGCGAACCGATTTGTCCGCCAGCGGCTTGGTCGCCCATATGTGGTCTACACGCCAGCCGATGTTTCGCTCAAAAGCATCGCGCACGCGATAATCCCAGAACGTATATTGCCCTGGTTCCGGGTGATGTTTGCGGAAAACGTCCACAAAACCCCACTCCTTGATGCGCTGCAGTGCGGCACGCGCCTCAGGATGGAAATCCACGTGTTTTGCCAGACCCTTGGGGTCGTGAACGTCAATGGGCTCCGGCGCGACATTAAAGTCCCCAACCCACAAGAGTGGTTCTTGCGGCGAATAGTGGCGATCAAACCACGCGCGCAGCCGTGCCAACCATTCCAGCTTGTATTGAAACTGTGGCGAGTCTGCAGATTGGCCTTGCGGGACATATGTGTTCACAATGGGTATACCGCGAATGACCGCACGGATCAGTCGTGCTTCATCTGGCTCTCCACCATCATCCAAGCCGTAAGCCACGCCTTCTAGTTCATGCTTGCTGGCGATGGCAACCCCTGCATAGCCTTTTTGGCCGCGAAAAGCCACATAGTAACCGATGTTGCGAAAAGCCTCTGCAGGGAACTCTGCATCCTGCACTTTGGTCTCTTGCATGCAAAGCGCATCGGGGCTTTCTTTCTGTAGCCAGCCCAGCACCAAATCCAGCCTACTGCGCACCGAATTCACATTAAAGGTGGCGATCTTGAACCTTTCTGCTGACATGCCCTCGTCCTCCAGGGGAAAAGCGGCAAATGAATTGGGGCAATTTTCGCAAATCATTGTGACAGACTGTGATATCGCGAGCTCTAAATGGTTTTGCTTGTGTTCTATATGCAAGCGATCCGAGATACGCTTTTACAAATTCTCCATGAACTCTTCTGGTGACACTCCAGCCTGTCGCAGGATACCACGCAGTGTGCCTATTGCCAGTTCACGATGGAGAGGTACCACACAACCGATTTCGCCCTCCATGGTCTGCTTTTTCAGCACTACGTGAGTTCCACGTTGCCTCACCTGAACAAAACCCAGCCGCTCTAAAGCCCGTATGGTTTGTATACCTGATACTCGCCGCAATCTAGGCATAAGTTGCTTCAAAGGTAGTTAGGAGCGGCCGTCCTGTATCGGGCAATGGAAACTCCTCTAGATACAACTCGGTAGCCTCTTTGAGATTTGCTATTGCCTCTTCAATGGTATATCCCTGGCTAACTGTGCCCACCTCTGGACACTCTGCCACATACAAATCTTCCTCTTTGTGTATAACCGCGCTGAATACGCGTACAGTCATATAGCCTCTCCTTATACAACTCAAGCGGGTGATGGGATTCGAACCCACGACATTCTGCTTGGGAAGCAGACGCTCTGCCAACTGAGCTACACCCGCAACTGTGCACCATTATAGCGGAAGATAGGCGAATTGTCAAAAAAAATTCCAAGCCCTCTCAATTGCCGTTCCAATTGCGCTGCAGAACGAAAAGTAATCGCGTACATGCCCAGTGCCTCGGCAGCGAGGGTATTGCGCTCCTTGTCATCCACGAATAGGCATTGCGGCGCTAACAACCCCATCTTTTCCAGCGCCAACTGGTAAATCTCTCTATCCGGTTTGCGCATGCCAACTCGCGCCGAGTTCACCACTACATCAAACAGATCTTCAAGATTGTACGTGGCAAGAAGCACCTCCAAGTAAGGAGTTGCGTTGCTGAGCAAGGCAAGCTTATAGCCTCTATGTAAACGCCGTGCAAGAGCTACCATGCTCTTGTTCAGTTCCTCGTAGGCAAAAGGGTTATCACGGAAGGGCTCGAGCACAGCAGGCACCGCACCATCCAGCGCCTTGCCAATGGCTTGCCAGTACTCCTCAGCCGAAATCTTGCCCGTGGATACGGCGAGCCAATGCTCGCCTGCAAAAATCAAATCCATCAATGTGCCTCTGGCTAACCTCAGCTCATCTTCGCAGCGCTGTAGAATTTGATCGCGTCGCTTGGTCTTGGTGAACACCCCACCGAAATCAAAAATGATCCCTCTGAATGCCTGCTGTCCCACGGCCACCTCAGCTTGTGTATTTGGATGTATACTTATATGTCTAGGTTACATCATAGAGAGCTTGTGCAATCTGTCAAACAGGCTTCCTTGAAGCTCTATATACAGACCCGATTCGTCTCTTTGACAGAAAGCCGCTTATTCTCTACAATGGCAAAACACTAACGGGAGATAAGCAAGGGAAGGAAATACAAGCCATGAAGATTGTTTCGGTGGAACAAATGCGCGCCATCGAAAAAGCAGCCGATGCACAAGGGCTGACCTATGCTACGATGATGGAAAATGCCGGCCGTGCCGTTGCCCATTGGATGGAGCGCCAAGGTATCAAGGATAAGCACGTTTTGGTACTGGTCGGTCCCGGCAACAACGGCGGCGATGGACTGGTTGCCGCCTACTATTTGCACCAGGCTGGTGCCTCCGTATCCGTATATTGCGGAAAACGCGAAACTCAAGACGACGCCAATTGGAAACGAGTTCAAGATACAGGTATCCCCGTCTACCGGAGTGAAGAAGACGAGCATTATAAGGCGTTGCGCCGCTTGACCGCCCAGGCAGATTGGATCGTAGATGCCTTGCTCGGCACAGGTGTATCTAGACCCATCACAGGTACGCTTCAGGAAGTCCTGACTACTGTGCGCAAAGAAGTGGAGCATCGGAAAGCCAGCCAGGAGGCTAAAGCGTTTGTCTACCCCTTGCCAACTGCGTTGGATAAAGCTCATGGGGCACCGATAGTGGTTGCGCTGGATGTTCCTTCTGGACTGAACTGTGACACAGGAGCAGTAGATCCTGTTACCTTGCCAGCCGATGTGACAGTAACCCTTGCTTTTCCCAAAGTGGGCTTGTTTCTCTTTCCCGGCGCGAATTATGTGGGGGAACTGGTCATCGCGGACATTGGCATCCCGCCCAAACTGGCGAAGGATATCCCGTTGGAATTGCTTACTCCAGCCATGGTCAAGTCACTCTTGCCTCAGCGTCCCAGAGATGGGCATAAAGGTACTTTTGGCAAGGTCATGGTCGTGGCTGGTTCAGCGAATTACACCGGTGCCCCATGCCTAGCCGCTGGCGCTGCCCTGCGTGTCGGAGCCGGCCTAGTAACGCTTGGCGTCCCTGCCAGCATCCATCCCATTCTCGCTGCCAAGTTGGGCGAAGCGACTTTTCTGCTCCTGCCCCATGAAATGGGTGCATTGGTGCCCGAAGCCGTCAAAGTGCTACAAGAAGGACTCGGCGGCTATGATGCGCTCTTGCTGGGGCCTGGGATTGGGCGCGATGAAAAGACCGTCGAATTTGTCGCCCGATTGCTATCTTTGCCCAAAGGAGAGAAGAAGGCACGGCTTGGTTTTGTGGAACCAACCACCGCTGAGGAAAAAGAAGTGCCCTTACCGCCTCTGGTGATAGATGCCGATGGCTTGAATGCCCTTTCTGACCTCAAGGGGTGGTCACAGTTCCTGCGCCTTCATTCCCATGGTGTGGTGCTCACTCCTCATCCTGGCGAAATGTCGCGCTTGCTGGACACAACGATCGCGGAGGTGGAGGCAAACCGCATTACGATAGCCCGTCAAGCAGCTCAAGAATGGGGCGTAGTGGTTGTGCTGAAAGGCGCCTATACCGTCATCGCTTCTCCAAAAGGCACTACCTGCATCAACCCCTTCGCTAACCCTGCTCTCGCCACAGCCGGTACGGGTGACGTGTTGGCTGGAGCAATCGCCGGCCTGCTAGCACAGGGGTTGGCACCTTTCGAAGCTGCTGTGGTCGGGGCTTATTTGCATGGCCTGGCTGGCCAAATAGTAAGCGAAGAAATTGGTCTAGCAGGCGCAGTAGCGGGCGACTTGCTTCCCAGGCTGCCATTGAGCATCCGACGAGTTACAGGCTCGTGAGCCAACGCGCTGAACTCTTGAGCAGAAGTGAGGGGAATTTAAGGTATACGCTATGCCTATAGAAGTACATGTGGATGATATCGTGCGTCTGCGCAAAGTCCATCCCTGTGGCAGCTATGAGTGGCGCGTGGTGCGCATTGGAGCAGACATTGGCCTGAAATGCCTTGGCTGTGGACGGCGCATCCTGCTCCCACGCAGCACGTTTGAACGCCGCTTGAAAGCCTTCGTGTCACGCGCTCCTCGCCCTGAAGGCTCTATCTTATCTCTTCCGCCGGATTCGGATCGAGCATGAGCACCTGTCCTGTGGATCCACCACCCGAAGAGAATACCCTCACCGCTATCTTCAAGAACCGCAATTTCAGACTACTGTGGATATCGCAGGTCTTTGGCCAATCCGCCCAAAACGCGATCCTCTTTGTACAGATGGTGATGGTCGAAGGGCTGACACGTTCCAGCGGGTTGGTAGGTTTGATGGTGCTTTTTTACAACCTGCCTTCAATCCTTTTCAGCTTGCTGTCCGGTGTTGTGATTGATCGTTTCCGCAAGAAGAGCATCCTCCTGTTCTGCAATATATCCCGCGTCTTTGTCGTTGCAGCTTTTATCCTTCTACGCCATTATGCACAAGGTTTGGGTTTGCTGACTGTGGTATATATCCTTACTTTCGTCCTTTCCACGATTGGGCAATTGTCCGACCCAGCCGAATCGGCGATGGTTCCTTTGCTGGTTCCACCCCAGCAATTGCTCGCAGCCAACTCCGTTTTTCACCTTCTCTTTAATGTAGCGCAGGTGCTGGGGCTGCTATTTCTTGCGCCCTTGGCACTGAAGCTGGGCGGCGTTGATGGTGCCTTTGCCACTATTTCCCTGACCTATCTCATTACTGCGTTGCTCCTCTGGCCTATATCCACCCACGAACCCCAGCCTGATCCACATCTCATGCAAAACATGTGGCAAAACCTCTGGGACGAGCTGAAAGCCGGATGGCAATTCGTTATCGCCCAGAAGCCAGTGCTGGTTGCCATCTGCCAACATGCACTGATCACGATGCTTACCATGATTATCGCTGTGCTCGCACCAGGCTTTGCCGCCCGTGTGCTTGGCATGCAACCAACGGATGCCATCTACATCTTCTTCTCTGCAGGCTTGGGCATGTTCCTAGTCACGATGTGGACCGGGCGCCTAGGACATCGCTTTCATCGCGAGTTACTAGTAGCCATTGGCTTGCTGGTTACTGGCTTGGCCCTGCTGGGCTTTACTTTCGTAGCCTGGAATAGCGAGACTGCCCCAAGCGCGATGCCCAAACCATCCCAACAGGTGATCCTGCAGGTCGTCGTAATGGCTTTAATGCTGGGAGCAGGCGGCACTTTGGCCATCGTAGCTGCCCAAACTATCGTGCAGGAGCGCTCGCCCATCGCTATACGCGGGCGAGTGATCACAGCCGAATTCCTCTTTGCCAATGTGATTGGCCTTCTGCCCATGCTGGTCATCAGTGGTTTGGCTGACCTGATCGGTATCCCCACTGTCTTGACCGGTCTGACCGCTCTGATCATGATGAGTGCACTGCTGAGCCTGCGCTTCAGCCTAGGGCTCAGGAGGAAGCAGACCCATGTGGACTCTAGATGACACAATCGCAGCCATCTCCACGCCCATCGGCGAAGGTGGCATTGGTATTGTACGCTTGAGTGGCCCAGAAGCAGAGGCGATCCTACGCAAGGTATTCCGCCCCGGCGGAAAGAATCGGCAAAGCCCACGCCCTTTCGAACCCAAATCGCACTATCTGTACTATGGCCATGTGGTCGACCCCGACACAGGTATCGTTGTGGATGAAGTATTAGCCACGCTCATGCGTGCACCGCGTACCTATACTCGGCAGGATGTGGCGGAGATCTACTGCCACGGGGGTATCGTACCCTTGCGACGCACACTTGAGCTGGCCTTGCGCCACGGCGCCCGCCTTGCTCAACCCGGCGAGTTTACTCTGCGTGCCTTCCTCAATGGACGCATTGACCTTGCTCAAGCAGAAGCGGTATTGGATATTGTGCGCGCCAAGACAGAGGTCAGCCTGCGCGTGGCTATGGAGCAACTGGATGGACGAATTTCAGGGCAAGTACGCGCCATCCGTTCTATGCTGCTGACGGCACTGGCACATCTGGAAGCATCTCTGGATTTCCCTGAAGACGAAATCCCTCCCTTGGATCTGGCTTCCATTCTGACGCAGGCCAAGGAACAAATCCAAGCCCTGCTTGCACAAGCGGATCAAGGCATGATCTATCGCCACGGCGTGCGTACGGCCATCATAGGCCGGCCCAATGTAGGCAAATCCAGTCTGCTCAATGCATTGCTCCGCACTAGCCGTGCCATCGTCACCCCCATTCCAGGGACCACGCGTGATACTCTCGAGGAGACCTTGAACCTGCGTGGCATCCCACTGTGCCTCGTGGATACGGCGGGCATTACCAAAAGCACCAACCTCATCGAGAAATTGGGTATCGAGCGCAGCCTTCAGGCTCTGCAGCAAGCCGATTTGGTCCTCTTCGTCATAGATGGCAGCGAACCATTGCAAGAAGAAGATTTCGAGCTCGCTACGGCGGTGCGGAACAAGAGCGTAATTGTAGTCGTCAACAAACTAGATTTGCCTGCGGTAGCGGATGCAGACTCGCTCCTGCCCGAAGCTAGGCATGTCCATCTATCCGCTCTCACAGGCGAAGGATTGAATGTGTTGGAGGACACCATTGTCGAGACTGTCTTCTCAGGCCAAGTACAGACATCGGATGTGCCTATCATCAGTAACCCGAGGCATCGCGAAATCTTGCACCGTGCGCTTGCCCACATCACTGCAGCAGAGAGCAGCTACCAAGCCCAATGCACTGCTGATTTAACTGCGATAGACCTCACGGCGGCCATCAGTGCCTTGGGCGAGATCACCGGCGAATCGGTCAGCGAGGACGTTCTAGAGCTCATTTTCAGCAACTTTTGTCTCGGCAAATAGGAAGCGCTTGCCGAAATGCCACCTTGTGTCTATACTGAAGAGCGCTGAAAAGCGCTCTCAATGGCATGCAGAGCCTTGCCCTGATTGGGATTTTTTCATTGGGATGTAGATTTGAAAATTGCCATCGTCTGCTCATGGCTAAATCAATACGGAGGAGCTGAACGCGTACTGGAAGCGGTACATGCCCTGTACCCTGAAGCACCCATCTACACTTCCATCTTCTGGCCGGAAGCTTTGCCACCCGCTTACCGGGATTGGGATATTCGGCCATCCTTCCTTAACCGCTTCCCCCTTATCCACCGCCATCATCAATGGTACTTGCCTTTCTATCCCTACGCCTTCGAGGGCTTTGACTTTTCGGACTATGATCTAGTGTTGAGCATCACCAGTGCCTTTGCCCACGGTATCATCACCAGCCCTAAAACCTTGCACATTTGCTATTGTTTAAATCCTGCTCGTTTTCTCTGGGATTATCATAACTACGTAGCCCGTGAAGGCTTGGGTCGTCTGGTTCGTCTGGTGCTGCCACTCTTCCTTTATAATCTGCGTCTCTGGGATCGCCTGGCTGCAGACCGCGTGGATCATTTTCTCGCCATCTCCCACACAGTTCAACAACGGATCAGCAAGTACTATGGACGAGATGCCGAGATTATCTATCCACCAGTGGATGCAACACGCTTTTCTGCCTCCACAGAACACGATGACTATTTCCTGGTTATCTCCAGGCTGGTGCCTTACAAACGTATTGACTTAGCGGTGAAGGCATTCAATCGGCTTCGCTTACCCCTATACATTATTGGTGACGGACGCGATCGGCGCGCGCTCGAAGCTATGGCTGCGCCCAATGTACGATTCCTAGGACGGGTCAACGATGAGGCGCTCGCCCGTTATCTAAGCAGATGCCGTGCCTTTATCTTCCCCGGGGAAGAAGATTTTGGCATTGCTCCTTTGGAAGCGCAAGCTGCTGGCAGACCCGTCATTGCTTACGCTGGGGGAGGCGCTTTGGAAACAGTGGTGGAAGGAAAGACAGGCCTGTTTTTCCACGAGCCAACACCTGAATCGCTGATGGAAGCGGTGCAGCGTTTTGATGACGTCAGCTTTGACCCCGCAGCCATCCGTGAACATGCCCTGCATTTCGACCGCGCCGTTTTCCAGCAAAAGTTTGCCGACTTTGTGCGTACGAAATACATGGAAACGAGATCCTCGTAAGGAGTTTGTCCTATGGAATTGCGCCAATACTGGCAAATCATCCGTCGACATATATGGATTGTGATCACCCTGCCGCTCGTTGTCCTGCTGATCACCTTGCTGACGCGCCCGGCCCGTACGCCAACCTATGTTGCTTCAATGCGCTTCATGATGGGCTTGGAACCTGAGGCTAGAAATGATGAGTATTACACTTATGACAAATATTACACCTGGCTTACCGCCGAGTACCTAGTGGATGACGTCTCTGAACTGGTGCGCAGCACTGCTTTCGCCCAAGCAGTCAGCGAGCATCTCGCTGGCACCGGAATCCACGTACCTGCTGGAGCTATTCATGGTGCAACCCAACCCGGCACACTGCACCGCATCCTGACAGTGAATGTGTTCTGGGGAGACTCGGAGCAACTAGCCGACATCGCCAATGCCATCGCTGCCGTCCTACCTGCGGAAATTGCCCGACACTTTGCGCAAGTGGGCACAGGGGGCGTGCATGCCAGCCTCATTGATCCACCGACCATCAGTGCAGTGGGCCCAAGTTTGAAGGAGAAATTGGACATACCAATCCGCCTCTTCCTGGCATTGGCGGCCGGCATTGCTTTAGCCTTCCTGCTGGATTACCTGGATGATACCATACGGAACAAAATGGAAGTAGAGCAAAGCGGGCTAGAGGTTTTGGCTGAAATCCCGCCGACGAGAACACAGAGATGGAATTTCATACACAAGCGCTTACCTTAATGGCCTAGCTTTGTATGAACAGAGAGGTTATGCTAAAATAGACAACTGATGTCCCAATCCCATAGGCAACGTTGGGATTGGATTGAATCAGAGGAGGATTCAGTGGAACTAAAGGACTATCTCAACGCTCTGCTCAAGCGAAGCTGGATTATCCTGCTGGTCGCTATAATCACAGCGAGCAGTGCTTTCGTCTTCAGCAAGATGCAGACAGTAATCTACCGCTCGAGTATCCAGTTGAATGTCTGGCCAGGTCGCCCCGACTGGGGGCTGCAACAGACGATCAAGGGCTTGATGCGCAACTACAGTGGCCAGATCAAATCGCGCACCACCGCGCAGGCAATCATTGATCGCCAACACCTGGACTTGACCGTGGATGATGTACTGGACAAGATGACCGTCAGTCCCATCGAATCAGACTTTTTGATCCAGATTGACGTGGATGATATAGACCCACAACGCGCACAACTCATTGCCCAAACGGCGGCTGAAGTCTTTGTCGAAAACATCCGAGTGTACATGCTGGAACAAGACAAACGCGACCGCGTGGATGTCTTTATCCGTGATGATGCCACGCCGGGGCGCGTATTCTGGCCCAAGACTGGTTTGCTTGTACTGGCAGGTGGACTTTTTGGACTATTCGCCGGCGCACTGGTTATCCTCGGGCTGGAGTGGTTGGCAGCAGACATTATCCGCGATAGCCAGGATGTGGAACGGCATGCTGGCTTGACAGTGTTGGGTTCTATACCCAAAATGGCAAAATCCCAATGATCAATGACTAATAACCAATGACCAATGACTAATGACCACAATGGCTTAGTTTCTTAGCTATGGGGTCAACGTATTGGATTCCCAATGGAGAATGAGGACATGACCGAAAAGCAAACAGCAGCACCAAGCGACTTGTTGGTTACCCTTTCCAGCCCGCGCTCACCCGTCAGTGAGGCTTACCGTACACTGCGCACGAACCTGCAATTCGTCAGCTTGGACAAACCGTTACAGACTTTGTTGATTACCTCGCCCGGGCCTGAGGAAGGCAAATCCACCTTGCTCGCTAACCTGGCGATCGCCATCGCCCAAGGGGAGAAAAGGGCGATCATGGTGGATTGCGATTTGCGGCGGCCTTCTTTGCACAAGTTATTTGGCCTCGATCACCAGAGGGGGCTGACCACCATGATGCTGGATGACAAAGCCATGAATGACCCTCCATTGCAAGAGACAGGGGTGCCTGGTCTGCAACTGCTCGCCAGCGGCCCCCTGCCACCAAGCCCGCCAGACCTCCTGGGTTCACAACGCATGGACCGCGTACTCGCTATCTTGAAGGAGCGCGCAGACATCGTGTTGCTCGATGCCCCGCCGGTCATCGCCGTAAGTGATGCAGCTATCCTGGCAACCAAAGTGGATGGTGTGCTGCTCGTTGTCAGCGCGGGTCAGACGAGACGAGATAGCGTGCAAGCCGCAAAAATACGGCTGGAAAAAGTCAACGCCCGTCTGATCGGGGCTGTGCTCATGAACGTACCCCTGGACACCGGACTGCAACGGTACTACTACACCCGGCAGGAGAAAGAATAAGTCCATTCTATACGAGGGAGCAAGGAAATGAAAGGTTTGATTCTGAGTGGAGGCAAAGGTACACGTTTGTATCCCCTTACCTACACTTGCGCCAAGCAATTGGTGCCTATCGCCAACAAGCCCGTCTTGTTCCGCGTCATCGAAGCGATCAAAGAAGCGGGCATCACAGACATTGGTATCGTGGTAGGTGACACTGCCGCAGAGATTAAGGAGGCCGTGGGTGATGGCTCACGCTGGGAAGTGAATATCACATACATCCCACAGGAAGCTCCACTAGGCCTAGCGCATGCCGTTAAAATTGCTCAAGATTTCCTCGGTGAGGAACGCTTTGTCATGTTCCTGGGGGACAATGTGATCCAGGGCGGCATTTCTGGCTTGGTCAAACAGTTCGAAGCGAACGACTACAACTGCCAGATCGTCCTGACTCGCGTTGCCCACCCCCAACAATATGGCGTGGCAGTGCTGAAAAACGGTGCGGTTGTCCGCCTAGTGGAAAAACCGCGTGATCCGCCCAGCAACCTAGCATTGGTAGGCATCTATATGTTTGACCATCACGTCTTTGAGGCGGTCAACAACATCCGGCCTTCCTGGCGCAACGAACTGGAAATTACCGATGCCATTCAATACTTGGTGGACCATGGCTACAAAGTGTACCCTTACATCCACGAGGGCTGGTGGATTGACACTGGCGCTCCCGGAGACATGTTGGATGCCAACCGCCTTGTGCTGGATGAACTGGAACCAAAGGTAGAGGGCTATGTGGATCGTGACTCGAAACTAATTGGCAAAGTCACCATCCAAAAAGGTGCCGAGATCATCGGCAGCGTCATCCGTGGGCCAGCGATCATCGGCGAGGAGACGCGCATCGTGAACTCGTATGTTGGGCCCTTCACTTCTATCTATCACCATGTCGTCGTGGAAAAGAGCGAGATCGAGCATTCCATCGTCCTGGAACACAGCCGCATCATAGACATCCCCCAACGCATCGAGAACAGCCTTATCGGCCGCAACGTGGAGATCGTCCGTTCGCCGTTGCTGCCCAAAGCCTACAAAATGACCCTCGGCGATCACAGCAAGGTGGGGCTGCTATGATAATCTCTTCTGTTCGTAGTGCGCACTTCAGTGCGCCATAACCCCATGCGGAGGATGCATAAATGTTCGTAGTGCGCGCTTCAGTGCGCCATAACCCCATGTGGAGGATACACAAATGTTCGTAGTGCGCACTTCAGTGCGCCATAACCCCATGCGGAGGATGCATAAATGTTCGTAGTGCGCACTTCAGTGCGCCATAACCCCATGCGGAGGATGTCATGAAGACAACCCTGGTATACCCCGGCATCACAGGCAAGGGCTTTGACAGCCTAGGACAAGGCATGGATTCCGGTTGGATCAGCCATGGCCTTGCCATGTTAGCCGCCTGCGCCAAGCAAAAGGGCTTTGAAGTGGATTTGCTTGACCTGCGTGCCATGCGTGGCTGGGATCACTACCGCGAAGAATTGCTGGCACGCCGTCCGGATGTGGTTGGCGTGAGCATGATGAGCGTGGACTATAACCCCGCCATGCAATGCCTGCAAATTGTGCGCGAGGTGCTCCCGGAGGCAACCACCATCGTAGGCGGCCCTCATCCTACTCTGATGTTGGACGAAGTGAAAGATGACCCCCGCATAGACCACATTTTCCTTGGCGAAGCCGAGATCACCTTTCCGGAGTTCCTGGCACGTCATCAGCGGGGAGAGCCATCAGAGCGCATCATCCCTTCCATACACCCCGACTTGGATGCCTTGCCCTTTGCCGACCATGAATTCTTCCTGCAGGAATGGCGCAAATGGGGCTATAACCTGGATTCACCGGAAGCCCCCTTTGTACCTGAACTGCCGCCGCCCTTTGTTACCATTATCGCAGGCCGTGGCTGCATGTACAACTGCAGCTATTGTCAGCCCGCCGAGCGCCTCATCTTCGGACGCAAGGTCAGGAGGCGCAGTGTAGCCAATGTCATGGCGGAATTGGAAGCGCTACGCAACCGCTACCACTTCAACAGCTTCATGTTCCATGACGATTGCCTGACCGAAGACCGCGATTGGGTAATCGAATTCTGCCAAGCCTATCGCGCTGCCGGCTTCACGCAGCCCTTCTTCTGCCAGAGCCGCGCCGACATCATCGTCAAAAACGAGGATATGGTGAAGATGATGGCTGAGGCGGGCTTACGCGGCTATCTGATTGGTTTCGAAAGCGGCAGTGACCGCGTGCTCAAATTCATCCGCAAAGGCACTAAGCGTTGGCAGAACCTGGAGGCGGCGCGTATCTGCAAGAAATACGGCATCTCCATTTGGGCAAATTACATGCTGGGCTTGCCCACCGAGACCAAGGAAGAGATCATGGAGACCATCAGCATGCTAAAGCAAATTGACCCGGATTACTACAGCCCCGCCTTCTACACGCCGCACCCCGGGAGCGACCTGTACACCTACTGTGTGG
>JBMFPM010000015.1:0-14294 GCA_049969135.1 Anaerolineae bacterium | reverse complement strand
TGTAGTGAACTAGGCGCGATTTTCCCTCCTCTAAGGCACGCAGTGCTTCCTCGCGGATGCGTTTCTCCAGCGCGCCACCACCGACATTGCCCACCACGCTGCCATTGGCCCGTACCAGCAGTTTGAAGCCCACCTGGGCAGGAGAAGCACCTTGTACCTCGACCACTGTCGCCAGGGCAACAGGTTCGTTGCTTTCCAAGCTTTGCTGCAATGCGCTCAGTATTTCTTTCATTTTTCTTCCTCAGTGTTCTGTTCAATCCCACATTTTCTCTGGGACTCACGCAATGGCTATCACTGCCTGCAATAGATATTGGTCACGGCGATGGTAATACACGAGCCAGCTCTCGGCCTCAGAAGGGCATTTCCTCCCTCACTGAGGAGCAAAGCTCACCTTGGCTTTGAACAGAACGGTCGTTCAGGCTCTTTAGCCCTGTATACCTGAAACAATCTCTTTGCGGTAGATCAGCCGACAGCCTTGCCGTCGCAGGATGTCCAGGATGAGGCTATAGCATTCTTCCACATTGGCCTTGTCCATGGCATCTATCTCAGGCACCAGTTTGAAGATGATGACTGAAGGGCATTGTTCTCTCCAGCCACCTTTGAGTGTAGGAGCAAAAATTTCGATGTCGGTGATATCGCACTCCTTGTCCAAGAGTGCTTTGTAGAGCTGTTCCAGGACATTCCGCTCCAGGATGTGGCCGCTGGCCTTGATTTTCAAATCGTTCATTTTTCCTCCTTCTGTACCTTGAGCAAGAATGCTCACTCTTCCTCGCCCGCTCCTTGGCTCAGGGTTTCCCAGTCTACTTGTAGCGTTTGGCTGATTTCTGCGCAGAGATTGGTTAGGTAGGACTGTGCCTGCTTGCGCATCTCGTTATAGGTGATGACTGCGGGATGCGCTCTAATCTGATTTTGCAATTGGCGGAGGGGCGTGATTTCTGCCATAGAGATGGCTTGTCCATCGCGTTGTCGTTGTAACAACTCCTGCTGCTTGTTGTCCCATTCTCCCAGCAAGCGCTGAGCTTCTTCATCAGCCTCCAGTTGCTCCTGGGCTTTGCGCAGTGCTGCCAATGGCGGCGCTTGTGCCAGCCAGGCAGCAAACTCCCGCACCGTCTGTTCCAAATTCGGGTCTAACATATCCTATCTCCTGTCATCCACAACAGCTTGAGCGCTGAGGTGGAAACTCCGTACCAATGCCTTCAGCAATGAGCACAGCTACTTCCCGGAACAGCTTCGCCAACTCTTCCTGGCAATGAACATAATGTTGCACAGCGGGTATCCCCATCATTCGTTCGTACAGGTGTTGTAGTTCATCCCGGTCAGCCTGGCTGATGGTATCCCACATCTGCATCATTTGCAGGTATTGCTGCTTCTGTTGGAAATCCTGTATCGCTTGCAACGCTGCGCTATCCTGGCGCAACTGTTGACGGGCTAGGTCAAAACGCTGATATTGTGGCGTGGACATAAGAGCTTTGGTAAACTCCTGGAACTCTTTCGCCGTTCTGACCTGAGCAGCACTAGTAGTTCCTCCTTCAGTTGACAGATTGGTCATTTTTCTCCTCTTTTCTCTTTTTAAAAGCCATTTTCATGGGTACAGAATGGATAAAGCTGCCCGGCGTGTTTACCCAAGGGCCCCGTCGGCTCACATCCGCAGAGCAGGCCGCCCACAGGTTTGTTGCAGTTTCTGTGCTCTGTTGTGCGAACGGCTGTCCTTTTCAGAGCGTGCTTTCACAGGATGGCTTCTTGGCTTGTGCCGAGCTACCTTTAGCGTTTCATCCATTCTGGATTCCACGGTTCATCCAGCAGGGTTACTTTGGCTTCTTTCACCCCAGGCACAGCAGCTGCGGCTTGCTCTACCTGTTCCGTGAGCATACTGGCAAGGGGGCAGAAAGGAGTGGTCAGTACCATCTTGATTTCTACCTTCCCCTCCTTGTCCAGCACAATTTCACGGATCATGCCCAGGTCTACCACGCTCATGCCGATCTCTGGGTCCACAACCGGCTGCAATGCTTCTAGAATCGTTTGTTTGCTTAACATGTTCTTCTCCTCAGAATAAAGTGCTTCGTTGCCGCCGCAGCAACTGGCCATGCGCCACATGGCTGGGCCTCTTCCTGGCATCAGCTTACCTCCTGATCAACGCGCTGAGCAGCAACTCCCGCCTGATGATTTGCTAAAAGCCACGTCACCTGATTTGGCAAAGAAGACCAAGCCGCCAAAGACCTGGCCCGTGTTTTCACTGCCGCAGCGCGGGCATTTGGGACTTAGCCCTTGTTCTTTTTCCTTGATCGAAGCGCGAATTTCAAAGCGCTCGCCACAATCACCGCATTCAAATTCGTATGTTGGCATACTGTACCTCCTTACTCTTGATTATATTCATCCTGTCAAATGAGAACACTGTATCGTCATGACTCCTTGCTCTGTTTCTGCAACTCGTTACTAATTCCCAGCAATTGGGCCAATCGCTGCCCTGCCTCAGCATGCTCTGGCTTTAGCAGAAGTGGGCACTCTGAGAGGTGTCGCCCACCCAGCAACAGTTCGAAAGCAAAGGCCATGCAAGTGGCCTCTCCGCAAGCTTTACAATTGAGGCGCGGCAGCAAAGGATAAATATCCAATGGCCCCAATAGCTTACGTGCCTCGTAACAAGGCGTAATCTCTCCCCGCCGACGCCAAGTGTCATTACATAGCTTCTGGAACCAGGTCAATTGAGCAATGGCATCTTCAACGCCGTCTATCTTTGCCATGACTGCCACATGCGGGTAGAACGTGAGGATGCGCCATTCTCGCTTGATGGTGATGATTTGGGCGGCAGGGTTGTACATCAAGTTCGGAATGATGGCATTCAAGTACGGAAAGACAGCAGCAATATTGTCCGAAAACTCGGCAATAATGCGGTTCTTGGTTGGGTCGGCGATGCAATCTAGAACATGGGTAATCTTGAAGCCATGCAACAGCACATCATTCTGGCTCATGCTCGCCCCGTAGGCTTGTCAAAACAGGCGTTTGCCGGGCACCTCCTTGATGCCTGACCCAGGCACCTCGATGAGTACTTTTCAGCCACCGGCCAGCGCCTCATTTGCTGGCTTCTTGAGGTGTTCGTCCAGGAATTGTAGGGCACCTTTCTCATCGCGATCGAGCAAGATACGGCATAGCTCAAGAAGCTCATGTTCGCTTAAAGGGATAACCAATGCTTTTCTCATCACTACATGCTTTCTAACGGCTCAGCCCGTCAGGCACTCCATAAGAAATACAGTCCGATAAGGATCATCAATACCCCACTCAGTTGTTCAATCCGTGCTGTCCACGCTGCCATTTTGGACATGTGCTTCGTCCAGCCGGCAAAGGTGCCAAGCAAAACGATGGGCACGCCACGTCCTATTCCGTATGTCAGTAGCAAACTAGCACCATAGGCGAGTGCGCCCTTCGACATGACCAAGGTCAGGATGGCAATCAGAGCGGGCATGGCACAGCCTGAAGCAACAAACCCTGAGACCAGGCCGAGCAACAATGCCCCGATTACGCCGCGATGTTTGATCTTTTCTCGCTGCTCGGCGCCCCAGTCTGGCAGAGGAAGTGAAATGACGCCCGTCCATTGCAAACCCATAAGGATGCACACCGCTGCCATCACATAGTACCACAGGCCACCAGCGCCAATGATCCGACCCACCAAGGCGGCGAGCACTCCCAGCACAGTGAAGGTAATCGCCAGCCCCAGGGCAAATGCTGCCGAGAGAGCGAAACTGCGTCCACGGCTGATCTGCTTCTGCCCCGCGACAAAGGCAATGACTAACGGGATCATAGCCATATTGCACGGCCCAATGCTCGTCACAACGCCCCCCGCCAATACCGTGAAATATGCCCAAAGCGAAGCATTCGCTACCGCAGAAAAGTCGAGTTCCATTGCGGTGTCATTCCTCCTGTGCCAAATCCGTCTGATGCACTTCTTATCCTCCTAAAACACAAGGATGCTGTAGCCCAGCCAGGCAGCGAGCAGGGCAAACAGCACGGCGGTGCCCAATTTGACTGTCGCTGCCCTGCGGTTCATCCAACGTATCAGTTGCTGGGAAGTAGTGCCAAAGTATACCAGCAAGAAGACCGCAACGAGTGGCAGGATGAACATGACATTGTATACAAGCAACGCCAAGCCTGCCCGTGCCCGCCACTCCTTCAAGCCCAGCACGAAGATGATCGTAGGCAAGTAGACTTGCCCGGTGCAAGCCAGCTCTACGATAGATACTACCACTCCCAAGAACAGGGAAGCCAGGACAAAATTCCGGGCGCGCGATCCTTCGCGGATCAGGCGTCTCGACCATCCGCGTAAGTAGTCCGGCAACTTTAGGCTCATGTCCTCCAGGCGTCCTTCCCGTGCTTTGCGGTAGTCGGAAAAACTTCCCCAAGCCAAGCCTAAGCACAGCAGCATTGTGATGCCATAGATCCATTTGCCGATTACATCGAGTATAGGCAACGAAGTGAGAAACTGAAGCAGCCCCAAGCCCATGGCTAGATAAGCCAGGAAGACGCCAGCAGAGAAAGCCGCGCCGGTGGCAAGCAACTCGCGCCCCTGTCGTTTGCGCACAGAAAGGTAAGAAATAAGAAAAATCATGGTGGCAAAAGCACATGGGTTGACCCCATCCAACAGCCCTGCGCCAACTACGGTGAGCAGTCCGAGGGAGCGGAAACGCTGCACGATCGCGTCTTCAGCAACTTGTTTCCCTGCCTCCCAGTCTGCCCAGAGCTCCGGTGCGCCCGAGGCCAAATACGGCTTGATGAGTTCTTCGAGCGCGCGAGCGCTGATTTGGCTTAAACCGACCAAGTAATCATCACCGACGAAAACTGCTGGGGCGATGAGATGCCTTTCTTCCGGCACACCAGCGCGGAGACAGAGGTACTGGTTGAACGCCGCTTCTTCGCGAATGTTCAGTCGGCGCACTTTTACCTGTGGGTATCGGCTCGCGACATAGTCCACATCGCGATCTGCCTTTGCGCACAGGTCACAGCCGGGTTGGTAGAAATATACCAAATAGACCGGAGGCGATTCTGCCGAGCTTTGGGCGTGCGTAACGATGGCAAGACGAAAAGGCTCAGCAATGCCACCAGCAAATGGCAGGGCGATCAAGAGCATAATCCCTGCGACAGTGGCAAACCAGTATAGAGCTAGGTGTTTCCTCCACCCCATTTTCTCTGAGCCTTATCCAGACGGTTGGCCTTCCAATCCAGGAAGGTGGCGGTGATTGGCGTTAATGGGCGCCAGGCGTTGGTGCCGGGTAGAGCTGATTATAACGGGCTAGTAGCGCTACCATTTCTGGGTGATCAGCGATATCTGGCCCCAGGGGCACGATATCCACCCAGGGATCAGAGGCTTTGCCATCAGCGGTGATGGTTACGTCCAATTTGCCCAGCCACTCTCCATCGTATCCTGCTTGCACGATGATCGTTGAGCCCACGATTTCGGGCGCTCGGAGTAGCCTCCTTGACCTTCCTCCCACAATCACGTCAATGTCCGGTATGGCTTGGGCGATTGCCTTATCCGCATCCAAACCTACATGGGAAAGCACGATGATCACATCGCTTTGCTGCTGCAGTTCCGGCAGATATCTTTGCAGGCTTTGCAGCGGATCCATGACCCTCGCTTTCTGGGCAATGTCTGCCAAATTGGCTATCTCTGGTTCGCTGACACCGATAATGCCATAGCGCAAGCCATCGCGTTGCACAACGATGTAGGGCGTGAAGAGGGGCTTCTCGCCTTGTGCGTCGAGGAGATTGCAGGAAAGGATGGCAAAGTTTGCCTCTTTGGCGCGCTCCTGAAGCACTTCAAGCCCTTGGCTCAGTTCTAAAGTGCCCACAGTCAGGGCGTCATAACCCATAGCATTCATGGCTTCTACGATGATGCGCCCTTTGCTCTCCATAGCCAATCTTTCCCCAAAAAGCGTATTTCCTGCATCCAACAGGAGCACATGATTGCCAACCTGTGCGCGGAGAGATTCGATTGCGGTAGCCCGCCGGGCTACCCCACCCATCGGCACTCCTCAACCGCAGGGGTCTACATAGCCGCGCGTGTCATTGGTGTATAAGATGGTGAGCCTTGCCAGGCCCTGCTCGTTTTGTACAGGAGTAGGAGTGGCTGGCAATACCATGGCCTTTGTCGGCGCGGGCGGCATGGCGGTGGCTGTAGGCGGACTGGGCTTGGTAGCCGTCGCCAATGCCCGGCTGGGCGCCACCGGGATAATCGTTGGCCCAGGCCTGTTCACCGTATCCTCCGAGCAGCCAATGAGCGATATTGCGAGCATCAAGAAGAGGGCTGCCTTTCCTATGGAAACTGGGAAGTGGAATGGATATCTCCGCATAGTCACCGTCTCATTCTTCATTCATTAGTCTGGCTAGTTCGGCACGCAGGTCTTGTTGCTTCATTAAGCCAACGACCCGTTTGGCTTGTCCGGAGCGGTCCACGAAAAAGGAGGCTGGGATGCTGCCAATGCGTGCTGCACGGACGAGGTCAGCATTGGCCGGGTCATCTATGACGACCTCGATGAATACGACAGTGGGCTCGTAATCGCGGCGCACCATCTGCACCAAAGCCTCCATCATGAGACAGGGCCGACAGAGGTTGCTATGAAACAGGATCATGGCTGGCTTCTTGTGGCGCAGCACCCACTCGATCTGAGTCGCTGGATCTGCTTTGCTGGGAAATGGGTCTGCCTCCTCGTCAGGAAGAGGTGGCGTTGGCGTCAGCGCTGTAGGCGCTGGCGCCATCTCTGCAACAGGCAGGGTGGAAGTAGTTGCTGCGCCACGGAATTTGAGCAGCAAGATGGCAACTACTGCCACAAGGACGAGCGACCCGATCAGCCAGCGATACTTGGATGAATGCATAACCAGTAATTTCCTTACTTTCAATCTTTTTCAAGCCTGCCAACTGGCAGGCGTGTCGTTAGCGCATTCAGCCAGAGCAGGGGACGGATTTCGCGCTCCCCAGGCTTGGCACGAGCAGAGTACAAGTATATGGCACAGTATAGGATTGTCCGTTGAGTGTAAAGGATACTGTGGAACTGAATTGCCACTCTTCCCAGATGATGGTGTAGTTAAAGCGCGAGTATGCCCCTGCAACCATCTCTTCCTGGTCGACTTTCGTTTGCAGGGCGGTGATTTTGTCCTGGTATGCCTTCTCAATCTCGAGCATCAGCTTGGCACGGCATTCTTCCGATAGGCTTATTTTTTGGCCACTGTCTGTAGCGGTTGCTTCAGTTCCCAGGGTCAGGCTTTTCTGCACCTGGGCGACCGTGCCTAGGGATTGACGTCGTTCCTTGATGCCACTGCAGTTGTCAAAGTAGTAGGTGTCGTTGCGGATAACCTTGCTGATAGGCTCAACGACGGTAACCTGGATAATCTCCTCTGGTGTAGGAGAAGCGCTTGCCATAGCCGTGCTTTCTGTGGGCTTGGATACGGCAGCCGGGGTTGCCTGGCTGCTACATGCCCCACAGCCCAGCAAGAGCAGCCCTGCCAGTAGCAATAGGGTCAATGTACGCACTTTCATAAAAATTCCTCCTTGTTCAGGTACAAGATCAAAGGGTAGTGATGCTATAGCCCAACCATCCCGCCAGCAGCAGGAAGAGCACAGCCGTGCCCAGCTTGACTGCCGCGGCACGCCGCGTCATCCAGCGCGTGAGCTGTTGGGAGGTCGTTCCGAAATAGACGAGCAAGAAGACGATAATCAAAGGCGTGATAAACATCAGATTGTACACGATCAACGCTGCCACCGCTCTGGCGCGCCATTCGGGCAAGCCCAGCACAAAGATGATCGTAGGCAAGTAGACTTGTCCCGTACAAGCCAATTCGACGATGGAGACGACAAAGCCCAGCACCAAAGAGGCTGCCACATAATTCCGTGCGCGGGAACCTTCGCGGATGAGGAAGCGGATCCAGCCGCGCATGCGGTCGGGGAGCTTGAGGCTCATGTCTTCGAGTTTGCCCTGCTTGGCTTTGCGGTAATCGCTGAAGCTGCCCCAAGCCAGGCTTAGGCAAAGCACCAGCGTGATGCCGTAGATCCACTTGCCCACCGTGTTCAGCACTGGCAACGAGGTGAGGAACTTGAGCATGCCCAAGCCCACCCCAAGATAGGCGAAAAAGACCCCTATCGTGAAGGCGGCGCCAGTGGCTATGATTTCGCGCCCTTGTCGTTTGCGCACCGAAAGGTAGGAAACGAGAAAGATCATGGTGGCAAAGGCGCAAGGGTTTAACCCATCCAATAACCCTGCACCGATCACAGTCCACAAGCCCAGTGAACGGAAGCGTTCCAAGATGGTCTTTTCCGCGACTTCTTTTTGGGCTTCATAACCTGCCCACGGCTCTGGGGCTCCGGTCTCAAGGTAGGGCCGGATCAACTCTTCCATGCTAGAGCCGGTGATTTCGGTCCCTACCAAAGCAGAATCTCCAACAAAGAACGCTGGGGCAATGAGGTGCCGTTCCTCTGGTACTTTGGCTTTGAGACACAGATACTGATTCAGCGCTATCTCTTCTTTCACGTTAAAGCGCTGTACTTTTACCTGCGGGTATTTGTTCAGAATGTACTGCAGGTCGTGTTCCTTGCGTTCGCAGAGGTCGCAGCCGGGCTGATAGAACCAAGCGACGTAGATGGGCGGTTTTTCGCCTGATACGGGAGTGGCTGTCCACTGCGGTGAGGGAGTCTGGACGGCAGCAACAGCCGTGCGCTGGGCTTCGTGAATGGCAGCACACTCGGTGCACTCTGGTGTGGGACTAGGCGTCACGGCGGGCGGTTCGGCAGGGAGCTCCACACCGCCCTGTGCTAGGTAGTAATCCACGCGCTCCTTCAGGCGGGCACGGATTTCCTCCGGACCGATCAGGACGTCCTCGCCGATAAAGATCTCCGGGATGCCTGGATTGGTCACGCCAAAGCGCTTTTCCAGGTCGAGCAGGAACGCAAAGTTTGCAGCATCAGCCATGCTGAGTTCGTGGGCAACCACACGCCCCGCGTAGTCAGCAAGCAATGGCTCCAGGACATTCTCGTGAATATCCTGGCATACCGGGCAATTGGGGTCGTAGAAATAGAAGAGATGTACGACGCCATCCGCACGGCTATGTACGGATACGGTGATGCTGGCAATCAGCAGCAAGATGCAAAGCAATGCCTTCTGCATTCGTGGCGATGTGAACCGAGTCATGGTTTTTCCCCTCTATTTTCCTAAATAAGATGGCAAGGTCACACTTTGCCCCCTGAGTGACCGAGCGCGCTTAACGCGGCTGGTACTGTTTGCGCAGTTCTTTGATCACGGCTTTTACCGCCTCTTTGGGCGGGTGGGAAATAGCTTCCGCTTCACAGACATATTCACAGCTTTGGCAAAAGACAACGCATTCGTACGGATTGGCTACAATAGGTCTGTCTGTATCCAGCGCAAAAACATTGTGTTTGCAGGCCGTGACGCAACTCATGCATCCGGTGCAACGTTCTTCGTCAATGATTGGATACCACGGGATCAATGTGCGTGGTATACCCAGATGCTGCTTTTGAGCTTCCATGGGTGTTCAATGTCCTCCTTTGTTGCTAGTATGTTGATTCAATGTGCGTATAGCACTGCATAAATCCATTGCCATGTACCCGGCGCGGTGAACAGCTACACCTTCTTGGGCTGGCTAGCTGCCCAACAGCGCCGATGTTGGTAAGGTGCTAACGCCCCATCGTGCGCAAGATGGAGCGAGGCGGAAAGGTAATGGCATGGTGCGGGCAAAGGCGTGCACAAGCATCGCATCCAACGACGCAATTCAATGGTTGCACGACATAGACTATGCCATTGTCCCGCTTCGCATATACTCCGCTGCTGCAGAATTCCAGGCACTTGTCGCAGCCATCGCAGAGCGTTTCGTCTATCATAGGGAACCACGGCACCTGTGGACGTGGCGTACCGCGCTTGGCAGGTGCGCTTTGTCCCGAACGCTTTTGCTCGTAGTAGCTGCGGTACTCCCGCAGCAGCGCGGCGGCAAAGTCACGTTCTGCAGATGGCGGGATATAGTTGTGCTTCCGCGCTTGTGCGACAAGCTCTGCCCCCAGGTCGTCGTCGGGCGACTTGTTCGCCTGATATAGCGACTCAAAAAGTTCATCAAGCCCGACCATACCAGTCGGGAAACGTCCTACGATTATCTGACGGTAACTCAATTCTTTGTTGTCTGGCATTCCTGCTACTTCTCGCGTGATGTAGTGATTCCTGCGGCTTCCAGCAATTGCAGCAGCCGCTCGCGTTGCTCGCGATGGACCTCCTCGAACAACGGCCCACAGTAGGTGACATCGCCCTGTCCAGCTATGAGTTTCAGGGCAAAGGTAAAGCAAGTTGACTGCCCACAGGCTTTGCAATTCTTGCGTGGTAACAGTTTGTAAACAGTAAGTACTTGCGGTCTTTCTCGTCTGACTTGGCTAGGTTGGATCTGGTCTCGTTGCTCCCAGATTTGATTAACCAGTTGCACTAAGCGTTCCGCTATGTTCTGGGCATCGTCACGGTCTGCCAGATCGCTCACCGCGATTTGTCGGGCATGGAAACAAATGAGACGGCCCTCCGTGCGCCAGTACAGCGCTGGCAAGCTCTGCTCGTACAATGCCCCTTTAAGCACGGCATTCAAGTACGGTAAAGCTGCCGAGATATCTGCCTTAAGTTGCACGAAGGCACATCTGTGCTCACTTCCTGGTTCCCATGGCGGTGATTCTACTCTTAGTTCATATTGTTCGATCAGCATCGTACCATCCCGACAAGTGCCCAAATTCCACGCTATGGATTGGTCGTTCTCCTGTCTAGCGATAACTGAATATTCTGTGTTGTCTGGCTTTTTGCTACTTTTAGGCTATGTGGTGATCCCCGCAGATTCTAGCATTTGCAGCAGTTGCTCACGTTGCTCGCGATATGCCTCTTCGAACAGTGGTGCACATAAAGCGATGTTTGCTTGACCTGCCACCAGTTTCAAGGCAAAAGTGAAACAGGTTGGTTGCCCGCAAGCTTTGCAGTTTGACCCAGGCAGCAGTTTATACACATCAAGTGCTTTGAGCGGCTCACGCTTTACCAAGCTAGGCTGGATTTGATCCCGTTGCTCCCAAGTTTCGTTGATCAAATCCACCATGCGTTTGATCATTGTTTCTGCCTCGGCTCGGTCCTGTAAATTGCTCACAGCGATCTCAAAGGGGCGCACGGAGATGGCGCGTCCACCTGTGCGCCAGGTCAGCACTTGAGCTTTGTGATCGTAAATAGCTCCTTTCAACCTGGTGTTCAGATAGGGCAACACCTCTGAAATATCGGTGTTGATGCGCGCAAAAGCGCTCCAGCGCTCACTGCCTGGATCACATGGCGGCGATTCTAATCTGAGTTCATACTGCTCGACGAGCATCGCAATCCCCTAATCAAATGGTTATTCTCCCTTGGCGGCTGGTTCCAAGTATATCCAGAAACGCCCATAGCTAGAAACGGCGACCAATAACTTGGTTTGGCGTGGCCTCAGACTCTCCCAGATGTCCTTCGAAATGTAAATCGCCAGGTCATTCGCCTCCAGCCGGACAAAGTTCTCTGGATGCTCCGGTTTGCCCACCCGACCGGATGGGCCTTTATATGCAGTTCATCAGTCCACCACAATGTCCCGTGAGACGGTCAGGACTCCGCCATGGTCACGGATGAACTGGATCAACCACTCGGAAGTAAGCCTAGCTTTTCGTTCCAAGGTAGCTCCCTTCTCAGCATGTTTACCGCTCTAGCTCATATCCTGCTGCATGTGCGCAGAGCTCCTGCGACACATCAAACCTTTGCACCTGCAAGTCAAGCAGCGTCCTGCAAGCATTGGATTTCCCGGCCAATACGATCCGCAAGCTGGTTAGTAGTAGAGGCTGCCTGCAGCACCAATGCTGGTGCGCGGCAGTTGCTCTGACACACATAATCAGCGGCTGACTCGTACAGTTCCCTGTATGCCTGTGCCTCCTGTCTGTACAAAGGCGCATGTACTACATGTAACGCTGTGGCCCAGCGCTTCAGGTGAGAGCAGTCAGAATTCATCGAGATGGCTACATCCTCTGCGGATATGCGATGCGCCCGGACACAAACAGAACACGTGCACTCGCTTATTTCTGCTCTCATCACCAAACCCCGGGAACCGAATGGCTCTGCTGGCAAGTCAGCCTGTTCCCTGATCTCGGTGCATTTGGGACATGGGCACAGCCACCAGGGCATTGGGATCACCAGGCAAGCATAGCAATCGGGTGCAATCAGTGCGTACAATTTGGACAACAGGGTCCCCAGCTCTTCATCCCGCAGGCGATAGCTAATGCGTTGGCCTTCACGAGTGGCAACAATAAGGTTGTTCTGACGCAGGAAAGCCAGTTGCTGCGAGACATACGCCTGGCGCCGGCCAAGGCTGGTCATCAAATGGCAGACATACTGCTCGCCAGCCCCAAGAGCCCACAGGATCTGTATGCGCACAGGGTGCGCAAGAACCTTGATCAGTTCGAGACCCTGTTTATGATTCTTCATCTGCTTGGTCTCACCTTCTCTTCAGTGCATACGAGAGGCCTGATGGTGGCCCTGGACAAGGAGTGCCCCAAGCTGCATTGCATTGGCGCTATCTCCTCTATCTAGGAAGTCACCATCAGGCCTCATGCTGTCATTCCGAATGCACTGCCATCAGTTCAGCGATGACTTTCTTGATCTCCTCCTTCGTCGGGAAGGAGATAGCATCGCCGTTGCAGAGGTTCGCACAAGCACTGCAACCTACAACGCAGTTATACGGGTTGGCGACAATGGGGTGATTGCCTTCATCATCCCACTGGTACACGCCATTTCCACAGAAATTGTAACACTCCTGGCAACCAATACACTTGTCCAGGTCAATCCTTGGATACCAAGGTATCCGTTCCCTCGGCACACTCCTTGGGTTCATACGTTTCCTCCACACATTCCCAGTTCAGCGGTGTTTAGGAGGCAGCCGTTTGTTTGACGGCTTCTTCTACTTTCTTCATTGCCTCTTCTGTGGACATATTGCGCAGGTCGAGGGAGACCACCTGCTGATCGAAATCGCCGCCCACTGACGCAAAGGCATCTTTGAACATCTTGCGCTGCATCTTGGGATCGCAGGCACCGATGATGTACTTGGAATCGGGCTTGATGTAATCCGTCAGGAAGCGATCGCCGTCATCCACGCACAGTTGTGGATGGACGATGGCATACTCTACGTCCAGTTCATTGCGGACATAGTTGACCAGTTGCCACAGGTTGAGGCTCTGAAAACCAGGGCACTCACCGGTGCAAATGCACATAACAAATTTGGGTTTCTCAGACATGGTGCGACTCCTCCTCTAATTTTGTAGTATGATGTTTCTCTCTTGGCCTGCTTATCCACTACAAACCAGCCAAGGCATCCTCTCCCTGGCTGGTCTGTATGAAAAGCGGACCGGAGTGTTGGCATAAACTATATTCATTTTTCTGAATATACTATATCATAGAATCGGCTTTTTGTCAAACAGGAGGAGAGCGCGTGATGGTATGTGCTGCACCTATTGCAAAACCTCTTGCCACAGGCTCACATGAAGATCCAGGTGCTACTTGGCCGAAGCTGCCATCAGCCATTCTTTGATCTCCCCTTTTGTTGGGATGCGCCCACTGCAGACCACTTTGCCGTTGATCACTAACCCCGGCGTGCGCAGGATGGGGTATTCCATGATCTCGGCCATATCCGTTACCTTCTGGAATGTGACCTCACCCAAATTCAATTCTGCTACTGCCTCTTTTGTCAATGCCTCTACTTTTTTGCAGTTTGGACAGCCTGGTCCCAAGATGATGATGTGCATCGTTTCCTCCTCAAGCTATATTTCGTACTCCTCACTCCTAGCCAGGACATGGGCAGCTAGGTAATCCAACAGGCTAAGCCAGCTGGATTCGACCAGTCGAGCTGCAAACGGTACAATGTGGTTGATCATGATGTTTCTTCAAGGGTTAAGGGATAATGGTTGTAGGTGAGAACGCCTGGCACGGCAGGCAGGGCAGTCGCAGACAATCTCATCGTATTTGGGGGGCGTGAAACTGCGCAGAATCTGATCTCCGGTGATTTGAGCCATACAACGCCGGGCTTCCTGAAGCAAATGGGGGATATCCGCATCTGCCAGGGAATAGTAGACGTAGAGACCTTCCTTCCTGTCGGTGATCAGACCAGCTTCTTTCAAAATGGCCAGTTGCTGCGAGATGTACGCCTGGCGTAGTTGCAATATGGCTTTCAGGTGGCAGACACACGCCTCACCTTGGGTGAGGATATCCAGGATGTTCAGTCTCACC
>JBMFPM010000014.1:0-14645 GCA_049969135.1 Anaerolineae bacterium | reverse complement strand
CACTGCGGTGACCTTCCGCCCTTTGCGTTTTGCCTCGACGGTAATCACATCGGTAGGGCAAACCTCAACCACTGTATCGGCCAGCTCTGGAGGCAATCTTGCCCCGTCCCACTTGATCTCCTTGACCAGAACCGGGAAAGCCTCATATTCCCAGACCGGGATACGTGCCTGGCCATCCACGAGCATGTTCAAGGCATTCACCGGGCATACCACTACACATTCCCCACAAAAGTTGCACTTTTGCGGGTCAATGTCCACGGCCGGGCGTTGCAGCAGGCGCCCATTCTCGAGTATCCCATGGCCCAGTGTAATCGCTTCTTGTGGGCATACCGCAGTGCACAAGTCACAACCTACGCATCTTTCCCGATCCAGGATCAGGGTGTGGCTGCGAGTGATCATCTTACGATCTAGAGTCAGGCTTTTCTCATCACTGCGCTTGATGGTCGTACCGCGTTTCATATTTCCTCCACATGCATGGGTTATGACTTATGCGCTTTCTTCCAGTACCTGGCCGTTTTCATCCCGGCTTATTGCTTTAATCAATTTGCCCTCATGGTCATAGATATTGACCGTGAGTGGCAACTGGCCAGGCAGAGCATGGGTCGCACAGCCAAAACAAGGATCATAGGCACGAAAAGCCATTTCTACTCGGTTGAGCAAGCCCTGTGTAACCACAGTGCCAGCCCGAATCAACCCTTTCGCTGCTTTCTGCACGGACATGCAAATGGCTGCATGGTTGTTCGTGGTACCCACAATGAGGTTTACCTTGCGTAGTAACCCCCGCTCATCGGTAATATAATGGTGAGTCAAGGTTCCCCGTGGAGCTTCTACGATGCCAACTCCTTCATCTGGTGTGGCTGTGGGGATAGTCCGCACGTCGGGACTGGTGATTTCTGGATCCTGGCTTAACTCCAAGGCTCGTTCCGCTGCATAAAGCAACTCAATTAGGCGCGCCCAATGGGTAGCCAGAGTAGCATGTACTGGCTTGCCTCCCAGAGTTTCGTAGAAACGCTCGTAAGCCTCTTGTGCCAAAGGCGTAGCCATGCCATCAGCAGCATTGAGGCGCGAGAGAGGAGTGGCTCGGTATACACCACTGTCCTTGCCATCCACAAACCCTTTCCAACCAACGCCTTTGAGATAAGGAAACTTGAGATAGGTCCAGGGTTCCACACGCTCGGATATATGTTGCAGATACTCCCTTGGCTCGTATTTGATGAATTCCTTACCCTCAGGGTCCACTACGCGTACCTTACCGTCATAGAAATTCACCCGGTTCTTGTCATCCACCAGACCCATATAGTAAGTTCGGTGAGTATATGCGTCACTGAGAATAAGGTCCACATACTGCTTGTTCTTCAGCACGATGTCTTCAAGGAGCCTGAGTGACAACTGCCCAAACTCGACGTCATTCCTGGCGATTTGCTCGAGACGCGCTCTTTCTTCTTCGCTGATCGGTTTGCTGACGCCACCAGGCAACGCACACACTGGATTGATATACCGGCCACCGAGGATGGCTACTGCTTCGTGGTTTTCCTGCAAAGCTTGTATCACCCGGCTGCCAACATCAAGGCCTACTTTGGCAATCACACCAAAGATGTTGCGTTCGGCTGGGCTTGCATCCGGTCCGACTACAAAATCGGGGCCGGCTAAGACATAGAAATGCGTCGCATGGTCGGCAACGAAAAAGAAACTGTACATCATCTCACGCAGTTTCTTCGCCGTTGGCGGAGGGTCTACGTGATATACAGCATCTGCGGCTTTGGCTGCCGCCATATGATGTGCACTCGGACAAACCCCACAGATGCGCTGCGTGATACGTGGCATTTCCTCGACAGGCCGGCCTTCGCAGAATTTTTCAAAGCCACGCAACTCCGGTATCTGGAAATACGTCCTCGCGACCTCTCCAGCTTCGTTGAGGAAAATGTTGATGCTTCCATGCCCCTCTAATCGGGTAATTGGATCAATGCGAATCTTTTTCGTGCTTGTCATCGTTTTTCTACCTCTAACCACTTGACCTGTTGGAGAAGCGAATCAGCCAGGCTAAAGCGGTAAAAAGTACCCGTAGGATCCACAATCTGCTGCACTAGCTGCTCGACATCGGCTTCTGGGTCTATAATCGCCATCACTGCGCTGAGCAGTTTTGCCCCCTGATCGCTGACTCCTTCCGGTGGCCCATAACAGCCACGACACGGCATATTGGCATGAATACATGGTCTACCACAACCTGCACGGGTCACAGGTCCCGCACAGATTATGCCTTGCTCGAGAAAGCATCTCTGTGGATCGGCAATGATTTCGTGCGGTCGGACAAACCGTTTGACCTTCGTGCCTTCCCTAATCCGTTCGCATTCATCGCAGAGGTTACGTGCCCCTACTCCAACCACCGTGCCTGGTGGCGGCAGTTGTCCAGCGATGATTGCTTGCAGGACATCCCATACTTGCGCTGCCACAGGTGGGCAACCAGGGACAAAGTACTCGACCGGTACTACTTGAGCCAGTGTCTTGACCGCATCGTAAAACTCGGGTAGTTCCAACTCTCCTTCTGGCACTGTACAATGTGTCTGCGGTATTACTCCAGTGTGATTGTCCGTAGAAGGAGTCTCACGGTAAACGCAGGTCAAAATATCTCCCCGGTTGGTCAGATTGGCCAAGCCCGGAATACACCCCTCATAAGCACAGGAACCAAAAGCTACCATAACCTTGGACTTGGCCCGCAGCAGTTGGGCCACGTGCTCGTTCTCTGAATTGCGCACACTACCATTGAACAGACAAACATCTATGGATTTGTCTGGCAGCGCTTCCACATCCTTGTACTTAAAGTCCATTGCTGCTGGCCAAAAGAGGATCTCGGCTGCTTCAGCTAGCTTGAGGATGTTGTGCCCAATCTCCAGCACAGCGATATCGCAACCACCGCAACTTGCTGCCCAATAAATGGCAAATTTGAGTTTCTCAGCCATTGTCATCTCCGTAGCGTTAAGCAGTTACTTTGGCTGGCTCCATTTGTGCCTTCAAGTCAGACACCATCTGCATTACCAATGCAGGGAACCTGCCCCGTTCTTCAGTACCAATCTGTGCAAAGCGCACCCGACCTGAATCAATGCCCATCTGGTTCAATATTTGCTGTAAAATTTGCATCCTACCCTGCGCGATGCGTGTGCCTTGCTTATAGTGACACTGTCCAGGTTGGCACCCAGCAACCAAGACTCCATCCACCCCTGATTTCAGTGCCAACAGGATAAAGATCGGATCAACACGTCCTGAGCAAGGAAGGACAATCACACGCACATTAGGCGGAAACCGGGTTAACGCCTCTCGGTCCGCATCGGCGCGTAGATTCCAACTACAGTTAAAAACCAGAAGCCTGGGCTCCCCAGGAAGAAGTTGGGCTGATCTGCTAAGCCAATTGCTTGCCTGAATCTGCGCTGCAACTTTTTCATTGCTGTACTCTTCCACCGTAATAGCGGAAAGCGGACAAGCAGCCGCACAAATACCGCAAGTCATGCACAGCGTCTTGTTCACTTGCGAAACCTTGCGCTGTTTCCCGTCTGCTTCCCTGGCAACTAATGATAACGCTCCATAGGGGCATGCCTTTTCACAAACGTCACATCCCGAACACTCTTCTTCATTAACTACCGCTACTGGTCCAGGAGGTTCATATCCTTCGCGGACAGCGATGTTCTTAATAGCCCTCATCAACTCCGAAATGTGAATGCCTTGGGGACAGTGTGGGTAACATAGATCACAGGCAGAGCACATCCAGATCGTGGGGTTGCTGAACACCTGTTCGCGCATGCCCAGCATTACCATGCGCATCGTACGCCTTGGGTTAAACTCACTGCTCACTCGGCTGACCAGGCACATGCTCACACATGTGCCGCAGGAATAGCAGCGCAACAGGTGCTCTCCTCCTGGTTCAGCCATCACCTCATCTTTGAAATTTGGATCATACGGGCTCAGACGTTGCACTTTTTCAGTTCCTCCGCTTACTAAATTGCCGGGCGCTAGGCGACTGTCTTTTCAAGAGCTTTGGCCACGTCCGGGATCTCGGGCAGGCGGCGCAACCGTCGCTCAAGCTCTGGACGCACTCTCTCGTTTTCTTCCTTCAACGCCTGCGGATCAAATGACCGGAGCGTCTCGTCCATTTCGCGGATCACCTGAGCGTACTTGGCGCCTTCGGCAGCGGAAATCCACTCGACCCGGAAGCGCTTGGGCGAGATACCCATTTCTTCCAAACGCTTTGCCAGACGCTCAAAGCGCTCTGCAGCTACCCGTTGCCCTGTGATATAGTGGCAGTCCTGCGGGTGACAGCCAGAGACCAACACCATTCCCGCTCCTAGGCGGAATGCCTCATAGACAAAGTCTTGATCCTGACGTGCAGAACACATCACACGGATGCCCCGTGAAGAAGCCGGGTACTCGAAGTGGCTAGTTCCTGCGTTGTCTGCCCCGCCGTAGCTGCACCAATGGCACATGAAGGCGATGATCTTCTTCTCCGGCTCTTTTGCCAGCAGCGCATGCAATTGGGCGATGATCTGTGCATCTGTGAAATGCATCTGGGTGATGGCATTGTGTGGGCATTCCGCTACACAGCCGCCGCAGCCATGGCATTTTGCAGGCATGACCTGTGCTGCTTTGCCCTGTTCCACGACAATCGCATTGTAGGGACACTTGGTGGCACAGATGCCGCATTTCTTGCCCTGCGCTGAAATACAACGATCCTCCCAGACATGGGCTACAATGGGCTCGATCTCCCATGTCTCAGCGTTGAGGATGCGCGCTGCACGAGCTGCAGCGCCACTACCCTGCGCTACACTGGCAGGGATGTCTTTAGGGCCCTGGGCGGCGCCAGCTAGGAAAACACCATCCGTGGGCGAATCCACTGGCCGTAACTTTGGGTGATATTCCATAAAGAACCCACCGGGGCTGCGGCTGATGTTCAGGACAGAGCTCATGTGCTCAGTGTCCACACGTGGGACAGCCGCCGTGGAAAGAACCACCAGTTCGGACTCTAACTCGATGACCTGGCCTAGTCCCACATCCTCGGCTTGGATGAACAGGTTGCCTGTATTAGGGTCCTCGGTAATAAGGGAAGGTCGCCCTTGAATGAATCGGATACCCATCTCGCGCGCCCAACGGTAAAATTCCTCATAGCCTTTGGAAGGCGTGCGGATGTCCATATAGAAGATGGTGATATCAGCATCTGGATAGGTCATCTTCCACTGCACGGCGTTCTTGATCGTGTACATACAGCAGAAGCCGGAGCAATACAGATTGAACCGCTCATCGCGCGAGCCAACACACTGGATAAACGCTATCTTCTTGGGGAACTTTTTGTCCGAGGGGCGTATGATCTGGCCTGCCGTCGGGCCAGCGGAATTGTTAATGCGCTCCAATTCCAGCGTCGTGATGACATTGTCATAGCGGCCATAGCCGTATTCGGTCAGTTCCGAGGGGTCAAAGCTATCAAAGCCGGTGGCGACAATAATAGTACCCACATCTAGCCACTTCTGCTTTGGCTGCTGGCTGAAATCAATGGCATCCAATTTGCCGCAGGCGTCCACGCACTTGTAGCATTTAATGCAGTGGTCAATGTCAATGACATAGCGCAGCGGGACCGCCTGGCTGTGCGGGATGTAAATGGCTTTGCGTGGGGCTATCCCTTCCTCAAACTCGTTAGGCACTTCAATGGGGCAAACGGGTGCACAGGCTCCGCAGCCATTGCAGCGATTCACATCCACATAGCGAGGCTTTTCCTCTACCAGGACTTTAAAGTTGCCAATAAATCCCTCAACTCGCTTCACCTCAGTGTAGGTGAGGAGTTCGATATTCGGGTGACGCGCCGCGTCAACCATCTTGGGAGCAAGTATTCAGATGGAACAGTCCATCGTGGGGAAGGTCTTGTTGAGTTGTGCCATCCTTCCCCCGATGCTAGGCTCCTTTTCTACCAGGTAGGTTTTGATGCCCATGTCAGCCAGGTCAAGCGCCGCGCTGATTCCCGCAATGCCCCCACCGATGACCATCGCTGCTTTGGTAACGGGTACCTCGATCATGTCCAACGGAGTCAGGAAGCGGGCTTTGGCTACCGCAGCCGCTACTATATCCTTGGCTTTTTCCAGAGCTGCTTCTGGTTCGTGAGAGTGCACCCAGGTATCTTGCTCGCGGATATTGGCCATTTCGAACAAGAATGGGTTCAATCCCGCTTTGGCAACACAAGCACGGAAGGTGGGTTCATGCAGCCGCACGGAGCAGGCAGCCACCACCACGCGGTTTAAATTGTACTTCTTGATGTCCTCCTGGATTTGCCGCTGACCTGGGTCCGAACAGGTATACAACTGGTTTGTAGCATGGACCACATCCGGTAAAGTAGCAGCATATTCCGCCACCGCTTTGGGATCAATGACCCCGCCGATGTTCGACCCACAGTGGCAAACGTATACTCCAATTCTCAAATCTCCATTTTCGCTCATGTACATCTCCTGTACGAACGTTATATGGTTAAGGGAACAGAAATTGCTGAACAGGAGATGGCGGATGGGACTCCTTTGCTCCCATCCGCCATGGCGCACCATTCGGATTGCTTAACTTCCTGATACCAGTTCCTGCAACAGCTTGCTGACAACCTCGCGCCGGGTCTTTTGTGCTACAACCTCTGGGGCACTGAGTGACAGCGCTTGTTTCTCACAATACAAAACGCATTGTGGTTGACCAAGGTCGGCGCACAGATCGCACATTTCCACTCGCTTGGTATTGGGATTGAGCACGATGGCACCGAAATCACAGGCTTCGATGCACCAGCCACAGCCATCGCATTTGTCCTCATCCACGTGGATAACACCTGTCTGAGGATCCTGCGAGAGGGCATTACGCGGACAAGCCAGAACACAAGGCGCATCGCTGCACATGCGACATGACACGGACAACATAACAATGGGCTCGATGCGCACATTGCGGATACGCGATAGAGAAGGGTCAAAGACCTGATGTTTGGTCATGGAGCAAACCAGTTCGCAGTATCCGCATGCCACGCATTTGGTTGGATCGCAAACAATGTGTTGGAATTGTGTCACCATCTTCTTATACTCCTATGTCTTCAGCTATGTCATCCAAACCGAGGGAAATCAATTTTTCCTTCGGGATCAGGCCCTCTGGCGTCCAGCCCCGTGCCTCATAATAGGCTTGGATCATCACCCGCAGATCATCCTCTTTGACGTATGCTCCCTTAGACCCTCCAGAGGGCAACGGGTCTTTCAGCCAGCGCGGTGGCAACCAGTCGTCCTCCTTCTTCCAGCCCTCACGAATATTGAACGCTTTCTTCAAGTTCCAGGAACGCTCTGTCAACCGATGCAGATCCTCAGGGGTCATTGGGATACCCGTGGTGTACGTATATAACTGCGGAATCTCGGTCCAAATGTCCTTGAAACACCCCCGGATGAATTTGCAGAGCATCATGATATCAAAGACCCCTGCAAACTCCTCCGTCTCCTTGGCTATCTTCCCGCGTTCCGGGCCGGCCTTCAGGCGATCCACTTCCCCTTTGGCATCCGGTTCGTAAGCCAGGGAACGGTTGTGGCATGGGCCACGCGTGCCCACGGCACAGCCAAGAGCGAAAGTTTGCATGCCACGAGCATCATAGCCGCAGCACTCCAGACCCTTTACGTGCATGGCAAAATGCTCCGAACCCTTGCCCACTTTAGCTGCAGCACGTTTGACGCCCTCTGCCAGAAGGTCACCTATTCCTTCACGGTACGCAATTTTTCGTACTAGCTCAACCACCGCTTGACCGTTGCCCCAGACTGGTTCCAGACCATCAAAATCCTCTTTGGTGAGGATACCGCGTTGGAAACATTCCATTGCCCAGGAGATGGTCACGCCGGTGCTCAGAGTATCCATGCCATAGAGGTCGCAGCGCTCGATGGCAGCAATAATGGCAGCCATGGAGTCAACACCACAGTTCGGCCCTACGGCGTAGAGAGATTCGTAATCAACTGACGTTCTGGCGCCCTTGAACTCTCCTTCCTTCACGTGGGTAATTTGCTCACAGGCTATCGGGCAACCAGCACAAGCTACTGCCTTTTCCGTGTAATGCTCATGCATGAACTCACCGCTGACCTTTTCAGCACCCTCAAACTCACCCTGCTGATAGTTTCTCGTAGGGAGAACACCCAAGCGGTTCATATTCAGCACATTGGCTGGTGTGCCCAAGATGCGGTATTTCTCGGTCTTGGTCGTCTGGGCTAACTCTGCCAACTTCTGGCTCATAGCGAGCAAATTCTCGGGGTCAGCTACTTTGACCGGCTTTGTGCCTCGGATAGCGATTGCTTTGATCAGCTTGGAACCCATCACTGCACCTGGCCCGGTGCGCCCTGCCTGGCGACCACGGTCATTGGTGAGGTTCGCAAAACGCACCAGCCTCTCACCAGCGGGCCCAATGGCGCAGACACGGACGCGTTCATCACCTACTTTCGCACGGATGGCTTCCTCGGTCGGGAATGTTTCCATGCCCCAAAGGTCTGCGGCATCATTAAAGTACACCGCATCGTCATCAATAAAGATCCAGATAGGGCGATCTGCCTTGCCTTTGACCACGATGCCATCATAGCCAGCGCGCTTCATCGCCCCTGCAAAATAGCTGCCGGACAGGCAATCCCCGAGGAACCCTGTCTCTGGGGATTTGGTGGCAACGGCATACTTGGTGCCCACGGGGACTATTGTGCCTGAGAAGGCGCTGTTGGCAAAACACAATGCATTCTCTGGCCCCAGCGGATCCGCACCTACAGGGATGTTGTCGTAGGCTAGGCGCGAAGCCATGCACACACCGCCAACGTACTTCCTCAGCCACTCCTCATCTACGTGCTGCACGTGCGTCTTGCGTTCAGATACATCAATGTGTAGAATCTTGCCCCAATACATGACTTTATCCTCCTGCCTCCACAAAGAGTAATAATAATCGTTCCCCTTCCTTGGGTTGGTAGTCTAAACTGCGTGGAACGTGTCGTGCATCGATATTGAAGAAATAAGGTGGTTCTAGCTCATAAGTTTCAGGGTTGATGAGGTCTCCCAGAAAAGCAGGGAACTTGGCTGCTAGTGCCTTGACGACATCGCGCAGCGTTGCTCCCTCTTCTACTTCAACTGTAGTCTCTTTTACTCCGCTCAATCGCCTCGGAAGCCCAAAAAACTCTACTGTGATCTCCATAACCACTTACCTGTCCGCTGAATCTCAGGCGCTCAAGAGCGCCCAAAGCTCTCTTAGCCTTGCTCTCACGAAAACAACAGATTCCAGGCTTAGAGTACTGCTTTGTCCTAATCGGAGTTACATCATCATTTTACTACACATTGTCGGAGTTTGTCAAGGCCGCGCAAGAACGGAAGCGCGAAAAAGGAAAGAAAGTACGTAACACGTATTGCCCGCATTCCTATATAGCTCGTGATGTACTTCGCTTAGCAAGCCCTGTTGTCTGCAGGCAAAAAGCGCTAGCATGACGACACATGTAGCAGAAGGCGTGCCCATGGTCAGATATCTCTTGGTCCTTGATCACGCAAGTGATTATAGCACGATTTTCCCAAAATGCAAATGGGGAGAAATCGCGTCGAACAATCCTGTTCACGCAGCGGTGCTTGCTGCGCAGGCTATAACGCTCTCTGCCTGCCCTGACCAGTTGGCCAAAAAGGGAATTGCCATTAGAATAGATTTGTATTTCATTGCCCAGGGAGCTTTCATGGACTTACTGAGCGAATTAAACCCCGCACAAAGAGAGGCAGTAGAAGCGTTGCATGGGCCGGTCTTGATCCTGGCTGGCCCAGGATCGGGCAAGACCCGTGTCCTCACGTACCGCATTGCCTACCTAGTGCGACAATGTGGCATAGACCCGTATAACCTGATGGCGGTTACCTTCACCAACAAAGCAGCCAAGGAGATGCGCAGTCGGTTGGACAGGCTGATTGGGCAGCAACAATTGGAGCGATTGACGATAGGCACCTTTCATGCCATCTGTGCGCGCATCTTGCGCCGCGAAGCCCAGGCGATAAATTTGCCCTCCAACTTTATCATCTATGACCAGGACGATCAGCTTGGCCTTATCCGGCAAGCGCTGCGCGAACTCGATCTGGACGAGAAAATGTACCGCCCGTCAGCCATTCAAGCGGCTATTTCCAAAGCAAAGCGCTCTATGCTGACACCCGAAGAATATAGCCCGCCTACTTATTGGCATGAAGTCGTAGGACGAGTGTACAGTCGTTACCAGCAATTACTGCGGGCAAACAGTGCCCTGGACTTTGATGACCTGCTGATGTTTGCAGTGCGCCTCTTCGCTGCGCACCCACCGATATTGCAAAAATATCAGCACCGTTACACATACGTCTTGGTAGACGAGTTTCAGGATACCGATAGCGCTCAGTATGAGCTATTGAAATTGCTCACTGCTGCACGGAAAAACCTCTTTGTCGTTGGTGATGAGGATCAGAGTATCTATGGCTGGCGGGGAGCTGACTTTCGTAATATCCTTCGCTTTCGCAAGGACTATCCAGAAGCGCGCGTCGTGCTACTGGAGCAAAACTACCGCTCGACCAAGAACATCCTCGAAGCAGCTAGGCATGTCATTGCGCTGAACACGCAACGCACCGACAAAAGGCTGTGGACTAGCAATGAGGCAGGATTACCTATTATAGTTCACGAGGCTTACGATGAACAAGAAGAGGCAGAATTCACCGTCACAGAGATTGAGGACCTGGTGGCAAAGCGCGTAATCCGGCTGCGCGATTGTGCTGTGATGTACCGCACGAATGCCCAGTCCCGTGTGCTGGAAGAGGCTTTTCTGCGCCATGGAATCCCTTACAAGCTAGTTGGGGCTACCCGTTTCTATGAACGGCGCGAAATTAAGGATGTACTGGCTTATCTTCGCCTCATCCATAACCCTTACGATGATGTCAGCATGAGGCGCGTCCTGAATGTGCCACCGCGCGGCATTGGCGACAAGACAAGGGAAGCACTTGAAGGATGGGCGGAGACGCATCATGTCCCTTTGTACACCGCCCTGCAATTGCTGAAACAAAGCCAAGAGACGGCGACATCCAACGAAACTGTGCCTGAGCAGAAAATCCCCTCAGTTCCCGCTGCTTTGCCTTTCGACAGCCGCAGTGCCAAGAACTTGCTCTCCCTCCTGAATTTGCTCGATGGCCTCATCGCAGCTCGGGAGAACAACAGCGTCCTTCAGCTCTTGGACAAGCTCCTGGCAGATTCCGGGTACAGCGAATATGTCCGGGATGGCAGCGAAGAAGGTGAAGAACGTTGGGAAAACATCCAGGAATTGCGCAGCGTGGCTCAAGAATATGCCCATCTGCCACCGGAGGATGCCTTGACCACTTTTTTGGAAGCTGTTGCCCTAGTCTCTGACGTGGACAACCTGCGTGAGGAAGTTGATGCTGTCACGCTGCTCACCTTGCATATGGCTAAGGGTCTTGAGTTCGATACTGTGTTTATTGTGGGGTTTGAAGAGGGCATATTGCCCCATAGCCGCTCCCTGGAAGAGCCTGAGGAGATGGAAGAAGAGCGCCGCTTGTGCTACGTGGGCATGACAAGAGCCAAACGCCGTCTGTACCTCGTCCATACCTTCCGTCGCACGCGCTTCGGCAATCAGGCAACGAGCAAGCCCTCCCGGTTCCTGCGCGATATCCCCAGCCGATTGATACAAGGAATCAGCATCCCAGCCCCAGCCCGGTTAAAAAGCGAGTCTGCACAGCCTTCGCCCCTGAGACAGACGTTTGGTTCGTTCCGTCCAGGGGATCGGGTCAAGCATCCCCAGTTCGGTGAGGGCATTGTGGTCAACAGCCAGATACGGGGTGGAGATGAAGAAGTAATCGTTGCTTTTGCTGGCAAAGCGGGCATCAAGCGCTTGCTAACCAGCTTTGCCGGGCTGAAACTCGTGAAACGGCCAGAGTAAAGGTCGCCCCTGGTATAAGGGCAACGAAAAGGATGAAAGTTAACGAAAACAGGGGCGGATGAAACGATCGTCCTCCCTTGTCCGGATGCTGGATAGCTCAACTTCTTGTTCTTCACGGTGGAGTTAGTTGCTCGAACTCCTTCAAGATGCGCAGCAATTCCTGGATCTTTCTTTCCAGTTCGATGATCTTGGCCTCTAGCGCGATCAAGCGGTCCTCAGGGCGCTCCGTGAAAATCAAACTTCCGAATTGATCAGGACGACTAGCAGTGTTTGTCCCCTCCCAGATGAGATAAGCATCCCAGTTACCTCCATCATCATCGTCGTGGATGCCAACGGTAAATCCCATCACGGTACCAGAAATGGGGATGCCTGGCAACAGTTTAGAGATAGGGATAGCCACTTCCACATTGTATCCATCCTCAGTGCCAAGCACTGCGGCTCTAATATCCTTGGTTAGTACACCGCGATCCGCTGTACGCCCATCCACGACAACGGTATACTGGTGGTCATCCCATCCCCAAGCATACTGGTCGTTCAATCCATCTAACCCAATTTCTACACCATCATCGCGCCACACATCCGTACTGTCTGCTATAAGAACATCATCTTGGACCTGTATGGCAAAGTACAAGTAGTTGTTATCCCAGCCGCTGCGGATCACGGCATTCAAGTCTTTGAGGCTATCCACACGACCTGAAAAAGAATAGGCAGTATCGCGGTTCAGCTCAATACTTGGCAACGCTGGCCAGTCGCTTACCAAGCCATCAATCATAGGGGCTGCGATTAAGCGCGCGCTGTGTAGGCTTTTCTTAGATGCAACCTGCAAGAGCGGAGCAGGATGAATGATCACGGTGGGAGAAGTGTTTTCTTTGGCACTTGCTCCCAATAAGTGAAGCCCGATGACAATAGTGCCTATTACTGTCATCAAAATGAGCACTGCTTTTCTCATGAGTGCTTCCTCCTTTTGAGTGGGAAACTAACACAGCGGTTTTTATTCCTCATCATCTAAGTTCGCTCAACCGTCTGAAAATATCAATGATCCTGGATAATAATTCTTGGATAACTCCTACCCGCCTTTCCATCTCCGTGATAAAGTCCATGATACTGGTCGGTGTGGGCATAGGCGTTACCACCGGTGTCACTGCCAGTGTTGGCGTGGGCGACACAATAGGCGTTGGTGATGCTGTCGCTGTGCGGGTAAGCGAGGGTGTAGTGGTAGGAGTGAGAGTTTTGCTAGGCGTCAGCGTAGGCGTCATCGGAAGCGGTGTGAAGGTTGCCTCGGGAGCAGTATAGTCAATTACCAATTGAGGGCGTGTAGAAATGCTAGGATAATTAGCGCTCGCAAAGTTATATGCTGCAGAGGATGAACCTGAGGCGCGCAAAAGCAAACCATAGTTTGCCTGTGGGTTGGTTACCCATCCTCTTACCAAGTCGCTGACATCGAATTCGTACCAGATTTTGAGCAATGAGACTACTTGTGATGCCACTGGAGATACTTCCCGGTCTACTCCAGGGCCATTGGCACCAGGGGCACCCCAAAGTTGACCAGCAGAAGCCACTTCCCAATTTGCCTCTGTATCCACCCAAGGCCGCAGTAAGCGGTACACTTTCACGTTCATCGCCGCAGTAGAGTCCTGCTCGTAAGGATAAATACGCAGGATGGCTTGATTGACGCTCGCTTGGGCAGGAATGCTCGATAAATCAAAGCGGATCAAACTGACCGAAGAATCGTCATCTCTGACGCGTAAATTCGCCTGCCGGCCAAAATTCATGGAGGGACTAGAAGACGTGATATACGTGTCAGTGGTACCGGCATACCCCAATACCCCTTGTTGCAGGGTAACAACATTGCGACCACCAGGGAACCAAGTGGGGGTGGGGGTCAGCGCAGGTGTGCTAGTCATGGTAGGCGATGGCACTAGCGTCCCTGTCTCTGTAGGAGACGGAGTTTGTGTCGGAGTAGGCGAAATTAGGGTACCGGTTGGCGTCTCGGTCGGCGTGCGCGTCCTGGTAGGAGTAGCCGTATCTGTTGGTGTCGGGCTCGCTGTCCTGGTAGGTGTGGGGGTAGGCGTGTCTGTAGGTGTCCGTGTGATGGTCGGAGTAGGAGTTGGTGTGCGTGTCTTGGTCGGTGGTCTGGTCCTAGTCGGGCTGGGCGTGGGCAATTGCAGTCCCTCCCCTCTTACAATCAAGCGGTGGATATACTCATTCCCATCATTATTGCAATCAATACGAAAATCCATCCCTCCAGGCAACCCATTGGCAAAGTAAGCATCATCCACACGAAAGGTGTAATCCACCCAGCCGCCCACAGGTCCCAACGCTGCCCCCTTCGTTACCCGCCGCTCGACCAAGTTGCCATAGTAGTTCAGATACTCTAGTGAGAAAGTATCGGTACCCTGGTTCACCAATGTCACCGTGATTATCCAACTCACCGGCCCGCCCGCTGCCTTGGGCACGTGCCCGGCATAGGGATAGCGGTCATCCACATCAAAGGACATGTACGGATTGCCACTGCCCTGATCGGTACGCCGTGTGCTGTGCCAGGCGTACGTATGGTCGCGGGCAAGAGCGGGCAGCTCGCTCAGCGCATTCCCCGTCAGTGCTACTGTACGGCTGCCGGGCGGCGTATCGCGCCGATACAGCCAGTATTCAAAATCCCCATGATGTGGCATGTAGCACTTGTAGATGCCATCTGCGCTACCCTGCCAG
>JBMFPM010000013.1:0-15144 GCA_049969135.1 Anaerolineae bacterium | reverse complement strand
GCCAACGTATACATCCGAACCCACAGCCACCCTCACGCCACGGCCTACAAACACACCACAACCTACGCCGACATATACCCTGGTCCCAACACCGACAGCCACACGCAGGCCCTGAATACCTCCGTGTGCGTTGGCTCGGTGAGCCAACTCAACCCAAACTCACAGCCCATATCCAATATCGCGCAGCGCTGCTGCATCCCTGCGCCACTTGGGACGCACTTTGACCCACAGATCGATAAACACCTTGGTATCCAACATGCGCTCGATCTCTTCGCGTGCTGCGGCGCCGATCTTCTTGAGCATTTCTCCTTTGGCGCCAATCACAATGCCCTTTTGCGATTCCTTCTCGACATAGATGGTCGCAGAAATGTAAGTTAACCCTGGGCGGCGTTCTTTAAACTCTTCGATAACGACAGCAATGGCATAGGGCACTTCCTGGTGCAGGAAGTGCAACACTTGCTCTCGGATCAACTCGGATGCGATAAAGCGCTCTGTTAGGTCGGTTATTTGGCCCGCAGGATAATAACGTGGGCCAAAAGGCAATCGGGCAATCACCCTGTCCAAGAGCTTGTCCAGGTTTTGGCCGCGCACGGCCGAAATCATCATCCAATCTGCAAATTGGCCCAGGGCGAAATACGCCTCACTATGCGGCTCCACTTTGTCCGGGGAGAGCAAATCCATCTTGTTGAGCACCAGAATGACCGGGGACGAACATTTCTTAGCCAGGAACTCGGCAACCATGCGATCTTCTTCCGTAGGCAAAACACTGACATCCACCAGAAACAGCACCACATCGGCATCGGGAACTGCCCGCTGTGCCGTTTTGACCATGTACTCTCCTAGCTTGTGCAGGGGCTGGTGAATCCCAGGCGTGTCCACAAAAACAATCTGGGCATCCGGCCGCGTCAAAATGCCCAGGATGCGATTGCGCGTCGTCTGGGGTTTGTGCGATACAATGGCCACCTTCTGGCCGATGTAGGCATTGAGCAACGTGGACTTGCCCACGCTCGGCCGACCGACTAGGGTAACAAATCCGGAGCGGTGATCTGGGGGCAACTCCTCTTCCAGTAGCGATTCACTCATAGGCAACCTGCTTTCTAGCACATAACTGGATTTCAGCGATGTTCATCACCTAACCGATGCGGAAGGGGTTAAAGTCCGTATAATAATCGTAATAATCCTCGTTCTCTACACGCTTCAAGAAATTGGTGATGGCGTATGTAACCGGCGTAGCCAGTGCCTCAAAGCCCACTTTGAACACATAATTAGAGATAATGACACTGACCAAAAGCGAGGAGGATAGTACACCATAGAAGGCAATGAGCACAAACAGCAGCGTATCCACGCCCTCACCGACAATGGTGGAAGCAATAGTCCGTGTCCACAGCCAGCGCCCCTTCGTCCATATCTTCATCTTCGCCAAGATGTAAGAGTTGGAAAACTCGCCGGAAAAATAAGCAATGAGGCTGCCCAGGACAATGCGCGGTGTGATGCCGAGGATGGTCATATAAGCTTCCTGATGTTCCCAACCTGGCGCTGGCGGCAGCAAGCCCACAATGGCCAACACCAGCGCCATCAATGCGGTGCAGAAAAAGCCGCTCCAGATGACCCGGCGCGATCTGCTGTAGCCATACACTTCGGTGAGGATATCACCAAAGATGTAGCTGATGGGAAAGAGGATCGTGCCACCATCGAAGGTGAAGGGCCCTAGCATGAGAATCTTGGAAGAAGCCACGTTGCTGATGATCAACACAGCAACAAAGAGAACCATCACGAAATCGAAATAGCGATAAAGCCTTATCGAGTTCACATGCTTCGCTGAATGATTCGCCACAGCACTCCTGCAGAATTTACTGCTCCTCTGTCCCTTCACAGCCTTGTCCGACTGCCACCCCTTCCCAGAGACGACAGAAAGCACACAAATCAGGGACGGTGGTGGGTTGCCCGCAGCGTCGGCATTCGCCCAGTTCTACCTCACCCGCTTCGGCAGGCAGCAAGCGGCCTTCTTCCCGCGCCTGCAAGAAGCTCAGGTAAAACATCTGCTTGGCGCCAGGGGAACGCTCCTCAAGTTGGTTGAGTAATTCCTTGTAGAACAATGTGGTAGCACCCTTAGAGTAAGGGCACTCTTCATAGATATAATCAATGCCACGCAATAGGGCATAAGCTGCCATCTCGCGCTCGTATAAGCGGATCAGTGGTTTGACCTTGCGCACCAGCTTCGGATGCGTAGGCGGCAACACAGGCGCTTGCCGTGCCAAATACCCTGTGGCCCAATGCAGCACGTTCTGAAAGAGCACGGCTGCCTCATCGTCAAGATTATGTCCTGTGGCAAGCACGGCGTAGCCCCCGTCATAAGCAACCTCGTTCATGATGTGCCGCTTGACTAGCCCGCATGTACCGCAGGCGCTGCGCCCTGGTTTGCGGCGCGAAACTTCAGGGATGCTCATGCCGTATGCTGCAGCAACATTGACCACGCGGAACCGTGCGCCCCGCTCGGCTGCGAAGCGTTCCACCTTTTGCTGGGAAAGATCGGAATAGCCACCATCTGGAATGCCCAGATGAATGTACAAGCCTTCTGCGGCGTACCCCAGGCGCAACAGGATATCCCATAGGCTCAGGCTATCCTTGCCTCCCGAAACTGCTACCAGCACCCTCTCGTCAGGTGCAAACATCCGGAAATGCTCAATGGCACGTTGCACCTGTTGTGGAACCCATTCCAGGAAATGCTCTTGGCACAGGCTGAGCCTGTGCTGGCGCATGTTGATTACAGCCATCTCACCGCACTTTCTACACTTCATGGTTTATCCCCCGAGCCCTATCCGCCAGACACCACTGCGATTAAATGGATCGTGTCATCGGGCTTGGCAATCACATCGTCCGTGATCAACTTGCCATCGCGCATAGCCAACACTGCTTCTGGCTGCAGCCCAATCTTTTTGATGGCATCGCGCACGGTGATGTTCCCTTTCAATTCCCAGACCTTATCGCGATAGATGATCTTCATGGGCTACTCCTAAGGGATAACCGCTCTTGCGAACCTACCAGTTGCTCCATCCATGGAGCACAAGGCAATCAGGCAGCCGCACGGTCTTCAGCCAGCACACGCTGCAAAGCAGCGATAGAGACTTCCATCATGCGGTCATCGGGTTCCTGTGTTGTGAGCCGTTGCAGCCAAAGGCCAGGCATTATGAGCAACCTCACCAGAGGACGATCATGGCGTTGGGCGGTGAATTTGATAAACTCATAAGCCAGCGCGGCGACAACCGGCACCAAAGCTAACCGCGAGAGCAAACGCCAGATCAGCGGCGGACGGCCCAACAACGCTGAAAGGAGGACGAAGAGGACCAATACGATCAGGAGAAAACTCGTGCCGCAGCGCGTGTGCGCAATAGGGAAGGGCTTGATTCCCTCCACCGTCAGCGGCGCCTGGGACTCGTAAGCATTGACAGCTTTGTGTTCTGCCCCGTGGTAGGCAAATACGCGCCGGATATCCGGCAATCGGCGGATAGCCAGCAAATAGGCAAGGAAAAACAAGAGGCGAATCAGACCCTCCACGAGGTTGCTGAGCAGAGGCGCGGTAATATAGCGATCCACGAAACTAACCAAGAGCATGGGTAGCAGCACAAAAAGGGCAATGCCAAAGCCTAGAGAAACCAAAAGGGTCCCCCACATCATGGCCCCACCGAACTGCACATTCTCCTCCGCCAGGGCCACATCCGCAGAGTACATCAGCGAACGGATACCGAGGACAAGGGTATCCCACAGCATCGTCAGTCCGCGTACCAGGGGCAACTTGCCCAGCGCGCTGTTGTAAATGCCCGGGGGCAAAGGCTCACTGTGTACTACGATCTCGCCAGAGGGCTTGCGCACAGCCACAGCCATGTGGCGCATGCCGCGGATCATCACTCCTTCGATGACGGCTTGGCCGCCATAGTGGAATTCACTCACGTTTCTTTCCTGGGTCGCGCAACACGGTGGCATACTCGGCAACGTGCCTCATAAACTTCTTCAGCACCCACCAGGATCACCGGGTCATCGTACGCTGCGGGCTCGCCATTGATGAGACGTTGGGTGCGGCTGGCTGGCGCTCCGCAACATTGGCAGATCGCTTGCAACTTGTCCACTTGTTCCGCCTGCGCCATCAGAACCGGCATGGGGCCAAAAGGCTCGCCACGAAAGTCCATATCCAACCCCGCCACGATGACACGTAAGCCGCGATTCGCCAACTCATTAGCCACTTCAGTGATAGCCCAGTCGAAGAACTGCGCCTCGTCAATCGCCACTACCTCTGTGTCGGGATCGAGGTGCTTGAGAATATCCGCAGCCTCAGCGACAGGTGTCGCTTGAAACTGCGCCCCGCTGTGCGAAGTTACTTTCTCATGCACGTAGCGCGTGTCCAGGCTCGGCTTGAACACCTGCACCTTTTGCTTGGCAATCACTGCACGTTTGACCCGGCGGATCAACTCTTCGGTCTTGCCGGAGAACATGGAACCACAGATGACCTCTACCCAGCCCCCTTCATAGCGATGATGAGACACGGCAATCCTTATCTCCTTTTCTCTATGATAAAAGAGACAGAGTGGATGCTCTGCCTCTTCGCTCTTACTCCTTTACTGAATGGCGGGCCTACTCGGATGTAGGCTCTGTAGAGGATTTTGTTTCACTCTTCCCACGGGCTTTCTTGGCATCCTGCGCCGGCTTCCTGCGCCCTGCTGCTTTTGGAGTTGTCTCCCCTTTGCCTTTACTCTCGCGCGCCCTGCCACCACGTTTCGCCTTGGGTTTCTCGTCGGCAACAGCCGCCTGCTCCGCGGGGACCACCCCTTCTGCCGCCGCCTCTTTCTCTTCCTCGGTCACAAATTCAAAGATGCTCTCTTCCTTCGCCTGCTTCTCCATGCGGCGGCGGGCAGCCTCTTCCGCAATGCGATCTGCCACCTCCTTACGCCGCTGGAAACGCTCCACCTGACCAGCCGTGTCCACAATGCGCTGCTCGCCAGTAAAGAAGGGATGGCAAGCAGAACACATTTCGGTGTGGATCACTTCTTGAGTGGAACCAGTGGTCCACGTGTTGCCGCAAGCACAGATAACCTTCGCTTTAGGATAGTATTTGGGATGAATATCTTTCTTCACTGCTTATTGCCTCTCCGGATAGACACTCACACGCTTCTTGTTGCGTGTCATGTCCTCGAATTTTACGTAGCCATCAATAGTTGCAAAGATGGTGTAATCCTTGCCCATATCCACGTTCGCCCCAGGATAGAACCTGGTCCCGCGCTGACGCACGATAATGGTACCACTGCGCACCAACTCTCCATCGAAACGCTTCACACCGAGGCGCTTCGATTCACTATCACGGTTATTGCGATTGCTACCGCCACTTTTCTTATGTGCCATATCTAACCTCCTCGAACCAACTAAACATTGATCGCATCAATGCGCAAGCGCGTATACGGTTGCCGGTGCCCTTTCTTGACCCGATAGCGCTGCTTGGGGCGATAGTGGAAGATAATTGCCTTGCGCCTCAGCCCATGTGCCACCACTGTGGCGGAGACCGACGCACCTTTGACCGTTGGCTGGCCAACCTGAACCTTCTCTCCATTGGCTACCAAGAGCACTCGATCCAGATTCACCGTTTGGCCCTCTGCAACGGGCAATTTCTCCACATCAATTGTCTGCCCCACTTCGACCCTATATTGCTTTCCGCCTGTTTCTACCACTGCGTACACCAGAAAACACCTCCAAATAAGTGCATTCACCCTGCACGCAGGCACAAAAAAAGCTCGCACCTGCGCAGCAGAATATTATTATAGCCATTATCGCTATTTTGTCAAAAATTGCCCGCCCCTTCTCCAGGTCTGTTGCAAAGTCGGTTCATTTGTCATTCTGAATGAAGAATTTGCGCAACTCTGGAGTGAGCGCTAACCAAATTACGTGAGATCCCTGCGTCGCACTCAGGGCAGGCCCCTCGCTACGCTCAGGACCTGCCCTGAACGGAGTAAAGGAGTGACAAGATTTTCAACACGCTCTACTGTGTGCGGCATGGAGATCTCCAGCACGCCACAGCAGCAAAAGGCCTGGTGCTTTCCTTGCTGCAATGCGCGGGCTTATCTTCGTTCGCCTGCTAGCTCAAAATCTTAGGTCTCGCGGACATCCACCAGCTTGATGCCCAGTTTCTCCAACTTGGGCCACAGCGCTTCCTTGTCCACATCCTGGACCTTGAGCGTGATGAGGCGGTTGGTGGGATCCTCTCCTAGGAAAGTGCCCAGTGCTACGATATTGCCCCCCATCTGGGCGATTTCCTGCGCCATAGCCGCAAGCATACCCTTCTTGTCGGGCACCAGCAAGGTGAAACGAGTGCCTTGAGCACGAGCTCCCAGCAGTTCCAAGAAGATCTTGAATAGGTCCGTCTCGGTAATAATGCCCACCAATTGCTCGCCGCGCATCACAGGTAAGCCACCAATCTTGTTGTCCACCATGATCCGCGCTGCTTCTTCCAGCGGGCAATCCTCGCAGATGGTGATGACGTTCTTGGTCATCAATTCGCGCACCGTGATCTTGGACGTCAGGTAATTGATTTCCCACACGCTCAGCGAGGTAGCCGGCGATGGCGAGGCGTAGAGCAAGTCCTTCTCTGAAACAATGCCGACGAGCTTGCCTTCCTTGTTCAGGACGGGCAAACGCCGCACTTTGTTGTCGCGCATGACCTTCAGTGCATCATACAGCGACGTATCTTCCCGGATCGTGATGGGATTGTGGGTCATCCTCTCGCGGACTAACATCTGCTTGCCTCCTTTGCATTCAATATTGAAAAATTCCACTGCCTGCGTTGATCAGGCAGCCTTATTCTTGTTGACAAGGTTCTTATGCGCTTTGGCGCCTGTATGCCGCTTTCCCCTTTTCGTAAGCATCCCCGCCATGCGCGTCGTTGGCAACGATGGCAGGCAACCCCCCGAGTTCCAAGCGCAGGACTGCTTCTGGACCTAGATCTTCATAGGCAACAAGTTCAGCTCTTTTCACCGTGCCGGCGAGCAAGGCAGCTACACCCCCGGGCACCGCAAAATACACCGCTTTGTACTTGCACAATGCCTCGCGCACCGACGGAGAGCGTTTGCCTTTGCCAATCATGCCCTTCAAGCCAGCCTCGAGCAAGACAGGGGTATAGGGATCCATCCGCCCACTGGTTGTTGGTCCGGCGGCACCAATCGCTTTACCTGGCTTGGCTGGTGTTGGCCCCATATAATACACGATTTGACCGCGTAGGTCAAAAGGCAACGGCTCACCGCGCTGCAATGCCTCCACCATGCGCTTATGGGCAGCATCGCGCGCTACATAGACCGTGCCACTGATGCGCACCTGATCGCCTGCTCTGAGTTGCAAGATGACCTCCTCTGTCAAAGGAGCCGCGATATTATGGATTTGCCCGCTCAACCAACTCCACCTCCATGATCTGGGCATCTCCTTCCACTGTCTTGGTGATCACACCATAGACCGTTACCTTACCCGTCATATAGGCATCCAAGTCCAGCCCAGTTTTCGCAGCACTGAGCAGACAAATGGGCTTGCCCTCACGGTCAACCAGGACATGAGTGCCCTGCATATAGATCGAGGGCCCTAGTTCTTTGATATACCCCGTGCGCCTGGACAGACGGTGAGGATCCGTAGAAGCCTCTACTTTGCGCACCAAAATTTCCTTCAGCCAAGGACCACGATCCACAATCTCCCCAGTAACGCGGGCAGTCTCGCCTAGAAACTTTCTCACTTCGTCAACTTCCCCTCCTACAACCACGTATGTAATACGCGACTTGGAAAGCCACCGTACGCCGATGAGTAACTGGCTATCTTCGCTCATCACCAGCCCCTCTATTTCACCCAAGTATGCCGTTCCTGAAGTAGGCGTGGGCATCAACGTCGGGGGCGGCAGAGCAGACGTTGGAGGCGTCGTAGGCGATGAGGTAGGCATAGGTGATGGGACAGGCGTGGACGTACGCGCCACGGCGCATCCCATCACAAAAAACAACAGCAGGCAAAGCACAACACTCCTCGCCACAATAGAGTCAGCCGCCCTATGCTTTCTCTGCCTCTCTACAGTAGGTTGGGCTCGTGTAGTTACTGTAAGTTTTGAGGACATTCTATAGCACCACCTCCTTATGCCGCGCGGAATGGCACTGCAGATTCACAGCAACGGGCAGACTAGCAATATGGCAAGGATAGCTATTGACGTGCACGGCGAGAGCAGTGACATCCCCTCCCAAGCCCTGTGGCCCAATGCCAAGGGTGTTCACCCGTTGGAGGATCTCCGCTTCTAAAGCTGCATCCTCGGGATTTTCGCTAGGTTTGCCCACCTCACGCAGCAAAGCCTCCTTGGCGAGCAAGAGTGCATAGTCAGCCGTTCCCCCTATGCCCACGCCAACGATCACCGGGGGACAAGGGTCTGCCCCTGCTTCATCCACTACGCGAACGACAAAGTCAATAATCCCTTGCCGCCCCATCGCTGGGGTCATCATTTCCAAATAGCTCTTGTTCTCGCTGCCACCGCCTTTGGGCATCACGGTAATTTTGAGCCGATCGCCAGGCACGATTTTAGTATGGATAACCGGCGGTGTATTGTCCTGGGTGTTGATACGCGCTGAATAGGGTTGCCGGACCACGGATTTGCGCAAGTAGCCCTCCCGGTATCCACGCCGCACCCCCTCCACAATGCACTGGTTCAAGTCTCCGCCTACAATATGCACATCCTGCCCTAGTTCCAGGAAGACTACCGTGAAACCGGTATCCTGACACAGCGGAAATTCTCCGCAGCGAGCAATATCGGCATTTTGGAGGATCTGGCGCAGGAATTCCCTCCCCACCTCCGAAGTCTCTATCTGCAGTGCCTTCTGCACAGCTCGCAGCACATCTGCGGGCAACTGATAGCACGCTTCGATGCACAAACGTGCTACGGCTGCCATGATTTGCTCGCAATGGATCTCACGCATGGGACATACCTCCACTAGAGGGTGTTGAAAATCTTGTCACTCCTTCACTCCGTTCAGGACAGGCTCTGAGCGGAGCGAAGAGCCTGTCCTGAGTGTAACGAAGGGGTCTCGCGTAACTTGAGCCGTACCTTCCTAAGTATTGCGAGATGCTTCACTTCGTTCAGCATGACACTGGAAGGACTTTTTCAACACCCTCCTATTAGATAAATGCTCTAGCCTTCGCTTTTGTTCCCCAAGCCCAACGAGTCCTCAATCAGCCCCTGTGCAATGGCTCGGCGCAAGAACTCACGGTCTTCGGCACTCAATTCCGCTTTGGCGAGCAAGTCAGGACGGCGCTGTGCCGTGCGCAGCAGGGATTGCTGTCTTCGCCAGCGCGCCACCTCAGCATGGTTGCCCGATAGCAGCACTTCTGGAACCGCCCATCCACGAAAGACGGCCGGACGCGTATAGTGCGGATGTTCCAACAAGCCGCCGGCGTGCGAATCCTTCAATGGTGCCATTGGGTCGCCCAACGCCCCCGGCAAAAGGCGCGTCACTGCTTCGACGATAACCATGGCTGGAATCTCCCCACCGCTGAGCACATAATCGCCAATGGAGATCTCATCCGTAACCAAATGCTCCCGCACCCGTTCATCCACCCCTTCATAGCGCCCGCAAATGAGCACCAAGCGCTCACGCTGCGCCAGTTCATAGGCAATCGCCTGGTTGAACAGGCGCCCAGCGGGGCTGAGCAGAATGATCTGCGTAGGGTCATCCTTCCCCCGCGTCGGCATCTCGCCCCCCAGAATTGCTTCTACGGCGCGAAAGATGGGTTCTGGTTTCATCACCATGCCCCCGCCCCCGCCATAAGGCTCGTCATCGGTGACATGGTGCTTGTCCGTGGTATAATCCCTAATATTATGTATAGCAATCGTCACCAAGCCCGACGCGATAGCTCTTTTGAGGATACTCTCCTCAAAGACCCCCGCGAAAAGTGTTGGAAACAGGGTCAAGATATCAAAACGCATGCTCCCCTTCCATACTCGGATTGTGCCCAAGTGAATTCTAGCATCGAGATGGAAAAGCGTCAACCACCGCAGGGGAACAGTCCTGCCAAGTTGACTTTGTGTATTATCCATGTTATGATATTGATAAGACAATGTGCCGTCTTGCTGGCGTTGCATGCAACGCACGCTGCACACGAAGACAGATCACCAACGGACACCATGGCAACACCCCACAATCCGTAGCTTCCTGCCAGCAAGCTCCGAGGCCAGAGCAGTGACTCTGGCTCATCAGCGAGCGGAGGAAAGAGATGGGTGAACAAGGGTATCTTGTGCAAGCTAGCGATGAGCCCGGCTTCGCATTCAGCCTGGAGGATGTGCTTGACAGCGTTGAAGATGAACTCCTCGTAGTTGATGGTGAATACCGTATCCACCTAGCCAATAACGCGATACGACGCAAACTCCCACCAGCCATTACCTCCCCCATGGGCATGCATTGCTACGAAGCATTCGAAGGGAGAGAGGAACCTTGCCACGCTCCTCTATGGGATTGTCCTTTGACAAAGGTGATGGAGAGTGGCAGCCCAGCCACAGTCATCCACTTCTTGCGTGGCACATTAGGTGAACCCAATGCTAACCGATACATCAAACTCACCATGTACCCCATCAAGAACCACGAAGGTGACGTGATTGCTGCAGCTTGCGTAAAAAGGGATGTTACCGCAGAAAGGCAATGGGAATCCGAAATCCTCACGCGACACCACCAGCTTCTGGCTCTAAACCGCATCTCCAGCGCCGTAAGTGGTTTATCCCATTTGGATGAAATTCTGAACGTTGCCCTGGATACCGTGCTCGAAATCATCCACGGTACTATTGGCGGCATCCTCCTGGTAGACAAGAAGACACAGACTCTACAATACCGTGTGCAGCGAGGCCTATCGGCGAAGTTTGTTGAGGAGATGCAACTCCAAGTCGGCGAAGGTATCGCAGGGACTGTAGCAAAAACAGGGGAATCCATCCTGGTAAAGGACATCTCCCAAGATCCACGCACTGCACGCCTTGAACTGGTGAGCGCTGAGGGTCTGAAGGGATTCATCAGCGTGCCGCTAAAAGCAAAAAACGAAGTCGTGGGCGTAATGAACATCGCCAGCTATATGCCTGGCCAGTTCGCCAAAGAGGATATGTACCTTCTGGAGTCCATAGGCTATCAGCTTGGCACAGCGATTGAACAAGCACGGCTGTATGAACGGTTGAGGAACGCTTCTGAGCGGTACCAGAAGCTCTTGCAACACGCCCTTACTGCCCAGGAAGAGGAGCGAAAGAGAATCGCCCGCGAATTGCACGATGGCACTAGCCAGATGCTCACTGGCTTGGCATTGAACCTCCAGGCAGCTATGGATCTGGCAGAAATGAACGGTATCCACGACGAAAGGATTGAGGAGAGACTGAAAAAGGCGCACGCGCTGGCAGTTCAAACTAGCATCGAAGTAACCAAACTGATCAATGACCTCCGCCCTACTCTTCTGGATTCGCTGGGCCTGGCGCCGGCAATCCAACGCTATGCCGAAACCTGGCTACAACCCAAGGGGATCAATACCTCGCTGAGAACTCGTGGGCACGAGCGGTTGCCTTCAGAGGTCGAAGTAGCGCTCTTCCGCATCACCCAGGAAGCCATCAACAACATCATGAAACACTCTGAGGCGAAGAACGTTCTGATTGACCTGGAGTGTGATGGGGAAAAATGCGTACTGCGCATCGAGGACGACGGGAAAGGGTTCGATGTCCAAGAAATCACCAAGGTGGAAAAGACCGGCCGTGGCGTCGGCTTGTTTGGCATGAAAGAACGAGTGACGCTAGTAGGTGGCTCTTGCACCGTCCAATCACAACCTGGGAAAGGTACTGTGATCATCTCTGAAGTTCCACTAACAGGGAGCAGAAAAGATGCAGAAGATCAGGGTGCTGGTAGTAGATGACCATACCATTGTACGCGATGGCATCTGTTCTCTGCTTTCGCTAGTCAGTGACATTGAGGTAGTTGGCGAGGCTTCCGATGGCAAAGAAGCAGTTAGAAAGGTAAGACAACTGGCACCAGATGTGGTTCTGATGGACATCGCTATGCCGGTCATCAATGGGCTAGAAGCCACGAGGAGGATACGGAAAGAATTTCCCAATACTCAAGTCCTAGCACTCACTCAATATGATGATAGGGAACAAATCTTCTCCATGATCGAAGCAGGAGCAAGGGGCTTTATCACCAAGGTAGCTGCCTCGTCAGAACTCGCTGTAGGCATTCGGGCTGTTTACCGTGGCGAGTGCTTCCTGTCTCCTTCGGTCGCCAAAGCCCTTGTCGAGGATTATCAGCAAAGGGCAACATTGGGGGCTAGGGATGAACCATACCAACAGCTCACAGACAGAGAAAAAGAGGTACTGAGGCTCACTGCAGAAGGGTATACAGTGCGCGAAATCGCTGATATCCTGGACATTAGCCCCAAGACGGTTGAAGGATACAAGACCAGCCTTATGTCTAAGCTGGACCTCCACCGCAAAGCGGACCTCATCAAATACGCTATCCGTAAGGGCATCGTGAGTTTTTGACCCCGTCAATGGGTCTTCGAAAAACCCGGCTTAGGGGCCGGGTTTTTTTATTTTCAAAATAGGGGATTTCCCTGGAGAAATTTCCAAGCAATGCCCCTTACCCCCAAGGGGAAAACCCATTGTCAGGAGCGCAGGGACCCGCTATGATGTATTTGCAAAGATCATTTGGTCAAAGGTGACACATGCTTGCAAGACACGCTTCTGTGAATAGAAAGGCTCCTTTCGATAACAGCTTGATGCCGCCTTGCCAGATGGCCTGCCCCCTACACATGGAGATCGGTGAATATGTTGACTTGATTGCTCAGGGGCGGGTTATGGAAGCTTTGCAGGTAATCCGTTCTGGCAACCCCTTCCCCGCCATCTGCGCTTACGTATGCACCCATCCTTGTGAAGACGCTTGTCGCCGCGGCCAAGTAGATCACCCCATTGCCATCCGAGCACTGAAGAGATTTGCCATCGAATTCGGCGGCGATAGGATGATCCAGGAGGAAGCCAAAACCACACACAGTGAGAAGGTCGCAGTCGTGGGCTCCGGGCCCGCAGGGCTGGCCGCTGCTTACTATCTGCGCAAGCTGGGCTACCCCGTTACTATTTTTGAGGCGCATTCGGCTCTGGGAGGCATGCTGCGCGTAGGCATTCCGCAGTACCGCTTGCCGCGCGAAGTGCTGGATATCGAAGTGCAAAGGCTCACCCAGATGGGGGTAGAAATCCGTACCAACACACGCGTAGTCTCCCTGGATTTGCTCTTTGAGCTGGGTTACCAAGCAGTCTTTATCACCATAGGCGCGCATCAGGGCTTGCGGTTAGGAATCGAGGGAGAAGAAAGCCCCGGCGTCGTAGATGGAGCCACTTTCTTGCGCGAGGTCAACCTGGGCTTCCAGCCTTCTGTGGGAACGAGCGTCGCAGCAGTAGGCGGAGGGAATGTAGCCATTGACGCCGCACGTACTGCCCTACGCCTAGGGGCGAAGGAGGTCAAAATCCTGTACCGTCGCACCCGGGCCGAGATGCCGGCAGACCCAGCAGAAATAGAGCAAGCCTTGGAAGAAGGAGTAGAGATCTGCTTCCTGGTGGCGCCTGTCAAGATCACCAGAGAGAACAAGCGCTTGCGTGTAACCTGCATTCGCTTCGAGCTAGGGGAGCCAGACTCCTCAGGAAGACCTCGCCCGGTGCCTATTCAGGGCAGCGAATTCGACATGGAATTCGATACCTTGATTACCGCGATCGGCCAGGCACCTCGCATCCCGGAAGATTTTCACCTCCGCATCGGCAAGGGCAGCACAATCCAAGTGGACCCGGTGACTCTCCTGACCAATCGTCCAGGCGTCTTTGCCGGGGGCGATGCTGTGACTGGGCCAGCCACAGTAACTGAAGCCTTAGCGGCAGGCAGGCGAGCTGCACAGCGTATAGACGAATACCTCCAGCACAAATATCCCCTGCCAGAGAAAGAGAAGCCAACCATTGCCACAGACCTCCTCCCTAAGACGATCGAAGCCATCCGCAAAGCCTACCGACTTGAGCCAGCCCGCCTTGCGCCAGAGGAACGAGTGCAGGGTTTCCATCCCATAGAACTCATTTACGACTGGCAAAGCGCGGTGGATGAAGCGCGAAGATGCTTGCGCTGCGGCATGGGTGCCGAAATCCTATTCCAAGACCGTTGCGCCACCTGCCTCAACTGCCTGCGCGTCTGCCCATATCATGTGCCGTATGTGGACGAAAGCGGCACTATTCAGATACCTGCAGACCAATGCCAGGCTTGCGGCATCTGCGTTGCCGAATGCCCCGCCCAAGCTATCGTACTGCGCAAACCACGCGACCGAAGGCATATTGCTGAAGAACTGTACCACGTCTTCAGCACTGCGAAACAATCTGGCACCCGCCCTCTCATTATTGGCTTCGCTTGTCAATATGGGCTCTTCGGCACAGGCACGCTGGCCGGCTTGTGGAAAGAAGCACAAGCCAGTATCTCGATCGTGCCCGTCCTCTGCGTTGCCACCGTGGAGCCTGAACATATCCTGCGCGCTTTTGAGATAGGCGCAGAGGGTGTATTTGTTGCTGGATGTGGAGAACAGTGCGCCAGAGAAGACACCCGTTTCTGGGTAGGACAACGGGTTGAGAAAGTGAGAAAGGCACTGAGACAACTGGGATTGGAACCGGAGCGCGTTCAAGCCTTTAACGTGCGCGTCACAGGGGAAGACCCTGTTCAGTGCCTGAACCAATTCACAGAACAGATAAGCCAGCTTTACCTAGCTGCGGTGCTAGCTCAGGAGGTGAAAACGTGATCGTCGCGGAACAAAAACCCCTGGAAGAAATTCAACGCATGATCGCGCCTTACGAGAAGGTGCTGATCCTCGGTTGCGGCACTTGTATGACCGTCTGTGGTGCTGGCGGCGAAAGAGAGGTTTCCTTCCTGCATAGCGCCTTGCGCCTCGCACAAGCCAGAACGGGGAGCAACGCCCACCTGTTTTCGGAATACACAGTCAAACGCCAGTGCGATCCCGAATTTATGGCTCTGATCGCAGACCGAGTCCAGGAGGTTGATGCCATCCTCTCACTTGGCTGTGGCATCGGCGTACAGGTAGCTGCAGAGCACTTCC
>JBMFPM010000012.1:4770-15225 GCA_049969135.1 Anaerolineae bacterium | reverse complement strand
CACTCCGGCTTGGATAATCAGATTATGTGCCGCTTCGAGGTCTGTCTCACACACTTGTTCAGCTTGTAGGAATAGTTCATTGGCATCCTGGGCCATATCGTAAGCATCGGTAATATAGCACGTGAACAGTTTGGCCATTGCTTGTCCCACTGTGTTGACCAGAGGAGCAAAGTCATCCACAAAGGAGCGGTATATCTTGCGTGCCTTGTGTGATAGGTGTTGCTGCCCTGTTTGATAATCCAAACTAGCGAGGGCCTGAGCCATCTCTTCCAGTTGTTGTGGAGCTTCTTCCAGCGGGGTGGCGAAGGCGGCTAAACCTACAGGCACAACAAAGAAATCCACCAAAAGGTTAATCACGGCATCGAGGCGAGCGTCTTTGTCTGGATAATCACTGGCGAGCACGGTCCATGTTTCATGTATGCTTTGGGGTCTGATATTTTCTTGGAGTCTATCCAAGAACAGGCGCCACAGCGTTGTGTTATCCATTTTTCTCCTTTCGTGAATACATGCTTTTAACGGCTCTGATCAAGTGACAAACTTTCGCCTGGCAACAGTCTGGCTGCTGCGGCCAGCGATGCCAAGCGCTGGGCAATACCGCGCACTATGTCATCTGGAACCCCATCGCTCGTTTTGGATTGCAGGCGTAGGTCAATGGGGTCATTGACATAATCAACGGCAAGAAAGCTACCATCTATTGAGAGGGCAATTTCGGTAGAGAAGTGTTCCAGCCCACAAAGGCTTGCGATCTGAGCGGTGATATGTCGTAGTGGCGTCAGTGCGTATTGGGTTTCCTCGACAGCACTGAGGGGGGTATACTGATGGCTCTGGACGTCCCACCAGCAAGGATAGATCTGCTCGATACAATAAATGATGCGAAACCACGCTGGCCGCGCACCAAGTTGGGCTGGCACCACGCGTGCTTGCAGCAAGTACCCCTCCTGGGGATAAGTTTGCCGGGCGGTCAGTACTTCTTGCCAAGAAGTCGCTTCGTTGATCACGCCCTCGCCTCCACCACGGCAAGCTGGTTTGATGGTAAATGTGGCGCCCAGCGGGCTCAGGTCAAGCATTGGAAGCTCCGGCAGTTCATCATACGGTGGGAGGATAAGGGCATGTGGCACAAGCACACCAGCGCGCACGAATGCCAAGTGCATGGCAGCCTTATCCCACGCGCGGCGCGCTTTCTCACAGGCGTTGATACAACGCACGCCCGCTTTGCGCGCCCAATCCACAACGGACAGAAACTCGGCATCAGCGTCAGAAGCACGGTCAAGCAAGACGCGAAAGGCCAGTTCGCCGTTCGCCAATTTCTGAGAGGCGTGGGCTAGGTTATCCGGCGTGATTTGCAGCAGAGACAAACCGCGCTCCTGACAAGCTGCCTCTAGCAGGGCGATGAAATCAGCGTCATATTCCCAATTCCAGGCGATGCAGAGGTCATAAGTCATGTTTCGTGTTGCGTGTTGCGTGATAAGTGATGAGTGACGAGTGATGAGTGAAAAGCAGTATATTATACTACCTTCAGGATAAGGTTGCAATTTGACAAATCTGCATTCCTAGCTATAATACCCGCCAAATTGGATAGAAACTTTTGGCTCTGGCGAATCCCCATGCGGGGAACGGGGGAACCGGTTTTCAGGGGTGTATCTCGTGGGTACGAGTAGGAGAGTCTTCCCTCTCAAACCCGTCAGCTAACCTCGTAGCCTGTGGAAGATAGAGCTGTCTGTGCGTTGCGGCGCACAGAGAGTAAATTGACCGCAGTGTTTTCCTTGCTGGATGCGAAAAGCCGGGCCTTGCCCGGTTTTTTGTTGCATTGCACCCCCAGTGCCAGTGGCCAATACGGGAAGGAGATAGTCATGAAGGGAGTAGTTGTGGCCACGGGCCTTGGTCAGTACCTGTCATCACTGACGATCCGTTTTCCCAAGCATTCCACCTCTGTGCCCGAGCGTCCTTTGATTGATTATGCCATCGAGGCATTTGCAAACGCCGGTTTTGAGGAACTGGGGGTCGTGTTGGGACCTAACGAGGATATCCTGCGTGCTTATCTCCAAGATAGTGCGCGGTATGGGATCGCCATCTACTGTCTGTACAATCCCTGGTACTTACGAGGCAGCGCTACGTCTCTCTATGTAGCGCGGCCTTTTGTAGGCGGCGAGCCCTTTATCTTGGCATCACCCGATCGGGTTCTTCCACCCTACATCCTTTTCCCTCTACTGGTTTATCCCTGGCAGACGCATGTGATGTGCGTGACTCGCCGGCCCAAATCGGGATTACGATGGCGCAGCACAACCAAGGTACAGTTGGATGGATACAGCCGCGTGCAGCGCATTGGCAAGCACTTGCAACATTGGCATGCTGTAGACGCAGGCATATTCCTCTTCCAACCGCGTATCTTTCATGAACTCTCCGGTTTGCTGCGCCGTCAGGATGGGCAATGTTCAATGATCCATCTGGCGCGGTATCTTATTACGCGTGGCGATGACCTCCTAGCCTGCGATGTCTCTGGTTATTACGATTCCGCTGAAGCGGACAAGTGGGACCACCTGAACTATAGACAGCAGGTGCTCAGCGTGAGCCTGGCGCAGGAAGAACTCGTTGCCTAGTGTGAGCCCCACAGCCCTCCGGGCCGTTCTATGAAAGACCACTGCTTGTCCTCAGCTTTGCCCTTCCTGTTATCAGGATAGACAAATCACCCCTAAAGCGTAGACTTCTGATGTTAGGACATGAGTTGGGACATTGCCTCCAGATGATGTTTGAAAAAGGTTTGTAGTAAGCGCCCTTCGACTACGCTCAGGGCAAGCTTTTAGCGCTTGAGAGGCGCACTGAAGTGCGCACTACAAACCCCTGGAGTCTAGGGGTCGCGAGGTTCACCTAAGTGTCCCAACTCATGTCTGAACTTCAGTAGACTTGATTTGTCCGAAATGGCATTTTGGCTACAATGAGTAATATCGTTTTTGCGCGGTGAGAACAAGCTCGGTCAGGAGGTCAATCTCAATGCCGCCAAATAAATTAGATGACCCATCGTTGCGGAAGATCGATAGGCGGATTCGCATGCCCCCTCTTCGTGCTCACAGGGGAGCCAGCTCCCAGCTAAGCCTGCCTACGCAGCGGGCAGGATCGTGGGCTGATGAGCAATCATTCCAGATAGAACTACCATCGCACGTGCAATGGCGGGCCGTTTTGATGCTTATCCTGGGTGGCATGGCTCTGTATTTTCTGCTCATGCGCTTTGCTGAGTTGCGTCAGGCAGTGGATGCTTTGCGTTACGCGCATTGGGTGTGGTTGATTCCAGCAGTGCTGTGTGCCTCGTTTGCAGAAGTCGCTGCAGTAGTGTCGTTAATTGGCGCGCTGGATCGTCCTCTAGCATTTCAAACCATGATGCTGGTACAGCTCGCCAGCACCTTCCTGGGCCGTATCACGCCTAAGGGCATAGGAGGTATAGGTCTGATTGAATACTATTTAGAACGCACTGGTGTAGAACGCCCGGTTGCGGTAACGGCGATTGCGACTGCGGTGATGGCCAGCAGTGTGGTGCATATCCCTGCCTTGGTTGTGGCAAGTGCCCTTATGGGCACTACGAACGTTGTGAGGGTGCACTTACCTAAGGCATGGCTAGTTTTCGCCGCCGTGGTGGTCATCATCATCGCACTCGATGTAGTTTTATTCCTCTATTCAGATGGAGCCAGGCGCAAGCTGACTCCCCTTTTCGCTGCCGGGAGAACTGCATTGGGTTTACTGCGCGATCCTGTAAGGGCGGCGAAATTGTTCGAAGGTGCGGCTGGCGTGATCGCGATGAAAACTCTGACGCTAGCCATGTGTTTGCGAGCCTGTGGAGCCAGTGTTCCCCTTCTGGTAGTGATGACGATCTATCTAGGAGGAACGGCACTTTCGTCTGCCAGTCCAACGCCCGGCGGATTGGGTCCGCTCGAACTGGCTCTGGTGGCTGGCCTATCCGCAGTGGGGGTACAGCTAGGCATTGCGCTCGCTGGCGTGCTGATTTTCCGCCTATTCACTTTCTGGCTGCCCATGATCCCAGCCATGGCGGCTCTTTGCTATCTTCAAAGCAGGCAGATCATTTAGAGGTTAGGCTGGGTACCTCTTATCCTTGCCTTCCTGGATATAGGATGATGAGCTATCACCTGAAAAACAAGGACTCGAAACTAAGAATATGTATGCTGACCGACTGCTATCCCCCAGCCGTGGGTGGGATCGAGGCGCATGTTTACAGCCTTGCTTGTGAACTCGCGCGGCTTGGCCACAGTGTGGACGTGGTGACGCACCGCTCACTGATATCAGAAGCTGAACACCAGTTTCCACAGGCAGATCCTGTGGAGCAGCCTGCGACAGTGAAGGTACATCGGTTGGATGGCTTTGTTGCTCGAATCTGGGGCGCCGATCCAGTGCTTGATCCACGGATCGTCAGCACACTGGAACGTCTTCTACGCACGGCCCATTACGATATCGTCCATGCCCACTCATTTGGTTCCATCTTGGGTTTAACAGGTCTACGGGCAGCGAGAAAACTCGGAATTCCGACTTTCTTGACGAAGCATTCCCTGGTCAAGGTGCCCACTCGACCGTCCTTTATCAATCGTATCTTCTTGTACACCGAGTGCTGGATAGCCAAGAAATGGGTGGATGGTATTCTTGCTGTCAGCCAAGCTTCGGCCGAGGAACTGAACGGGCTCGATTTGCCTATCTACGTGATTCCAAACGGTGTGGATAGCGAGCGTTGGCGTCCAGATCCAGAGTTGAGAGCACGTATGCGAAGCGCGTTAGGCTATGGTGAGGAGCATATCGTCATTGGTTATCTATCACGCATGGTGCCTTCCAAAGGAGCAGCCATTTTACCCAGGTTGGCTGAGCGCATGGTACGCATAATGCCTCATGCGCGTTTCCTTGCCATTGGTGATGGCCCGCTTCGCCAGCGCCTTCAGCATGAGATTGACAAGCTTGGTTTGCAAGCGGTTTTTGCCCTCCCGGGTTCCAAGCCCTGGCAAGATACTCCTGCCTATCTGAATGCGATGGATGTATTTGTATTCCCAAGCTACAGAGAAGCATTTGGAATGGTCCTTGTAGAGGCCATGTCCTGCGGTGTACCGCCCGTGGCGAGAATCAGCGCTGGCGCAGCAGAGATCGTGAGCCACGGCGAGAGTGGGTATCTTGCCGCAACAGACGAGGAAATCTTCAATAGGGTGGTCGAACTCGCTCAGAGTAAAGAACTGCGGCAGGCAATGGGAGGTAACGCACGTCGTAGGGTGCAGCAGCGCTATAATTGGAAAATCGCTGCCGAGAGAACCGCCGAAGTCTATCGCGAATTGCTGTCCCGAAGGAAGGAGTGACCTGCATCCGCCGAGACGATGGACAGCGACTTTGCCTTGCGGACCAAACATGGAAAAGAGAACTATCTGGGATATAGCTAGGGAAAAGTTCAGAAGAGTCAGGCATTTCATTACCTGGCGTCGTGCGTTATTGCTGGCAATCATTCCCGTGATTGCATTGGCCGGGCTGAGTTTGCGTCTGGATTACCTTGCGTCCTTGCCCTGTCCTTTTGTTGATGAGTTGACGGATGCATCCTCGATTCAGCGCCTTCTGGTCATCGCTCCTCATTGTGATGATGAGGTGATCAGCAGTGCCGGGTTAATTCAGCAGGTTCTGCACAGAGGCGGCCGGGTCCAAGTAGTGCTTGTTACCAATGGGGATGGATCGTTCACCGGCACGATGGTCGAGTTCAAGAAGCTCTATCCGCGCACTAGCGACTACTTGCGCGTTGGTGTGCAGCGTCAGCAGGAAACTCTCAGGGCGATGGAGTCGCTGGGAGTATCCACAGAGGATATGATCTTCTTAGGGTACCCAGACCAAGGCATCCTGCCGCTGTGGGACAAGTTCTGGGACAGTGGCACCCCTTATCGCTCGCCATTCACCAAACTGATCCAAAGCCCCTATGAGCGAACGTACAACGCACAAGCGGTATACTCAGGGCAGTCATTGCTGTCTGATCTCTGCACGATCATCGAGGCTTTTCAACCGGATACGGTGCTAGCCCCACATCCAGCCGATGCTCATCGCGATCATTGGGCGACGGGTGCGTTTGCTGCTTTCGCAGTAGCCATGCAGCCATCTCAGCTTCGCCCGAGGCTTTTGCTGTATCTTGTGCATCGCCTCGATTATCCGCTTCCGAGGGGCTACTTGCCATATGCTCCTTTGCTTCCGCCGTTGCGTTTGGTCAACGACACCTTCGTTTGGGGGAAGGTGACTCTTTCAGATGAGATAGTAGAAGCGAAGGGGCGAGCAGTAGAGCTTTACAAGAGCCAACTCCCACTGTTGGGAAGTTTCTTGAGATCTTTTGTCCGCCAAAATGAACTGTTTTGTACCATCGCTCCTGCTCATGTCCCGAAACTGGCGAATGGGCAGGAAGTTACCGCCGTACCGACACAGTGGCAAACATGGGACGGGAGCGAAGTAAGACCACTCATAGAGGATTCTACGGGAGATTCGCTTGCTCAGGAGATAGGGGCAGGGGGTGATTTTGCTGCACTCTATGCCGCCCAAACCGATCACGAATTGTGGGTTGTGGCTAAACTGCGCGGGAAAGCAAGCTCATTGCTCTCCTACAGTTGCCTTTGTCGGGGCTTCAATGGCCAGGAAGTCCACAGCAAGCGTGTGGTATTCCCGCGCAAGCTCCGCGGCCGACCGCGCAGCGAGGCTTCAGGCAATTATATATTGGCTCGTTTCAGTTTGGAAGAATTGGGCTATCCCAACATAATCATGGTCAGTTTCGAAGCCTCATACCCTGGAGGGAGGGCAGTTGATCGCATTGGTTGGGTGCTTGCAGAGATGGATTCCGATGCTTCGTTGCATGCCATGTTCCATGGCTCTTATAAGCCTTGGGGTACGGAGACAAGCGCCTGGAACTAAAGTTGAATGCTTGTGGAGGACAGGTGACAAATACTAGCAATGAGCTTGCTCAATACTGGAGCCAATCGTTGGACAGCCTGTTGGCTGCGTTGCGCAGTAACCGTGAAGGGCTTAGTGCGGATGAAGTGCAGCAGCGCTTGGCGCAATATGGCGCCAACGTGCTAAAGCCCAAGCGGAGACTGACGGCGTGGCAGCTCTTTCTGGAGCAGTTCAAAAGCCCTCTTGTGCTCATTTTGATCTTTGCGGCTGGCGTATCCGCTTTGGTGCAGGAGTGGGTGGATGCGGCGATCGTTTTGAGCATTGTGCTAGCCAGTACCGTGCTCAGTTTCATCCAGGAGTACCGTGCCAGCGAAGCGGTGGAAAAGTTGCGCGCCCGAGTGGCGATCAAGACCACCGTGATACGCGATGGCCAGCCGCAAGCCATCCCCTCGGAGGAGGTGGTACCTGGCGACGTGCTCCTGCTTTCGGCGGGCAGCTTGGTGCCTGCCGATGGCATCGTCCTGGAGGCGAAGGACTTTTTCGTCAATCAAGCCGTGCTGACGGGCGAGACTTTCCCTGTAGAAAAGAAGCCTGGGTTGGTGGAGCCCCGTGCCACTTTGGCTGAACGCACCAATTGCGTCTTCATGGGCACAAACGTACGCAGTGGCAGTGCGCGGGTACTGGTTGTGCATACCGGCACGGCTACGGTCTATGGCCAAATTGCCGAGCGCCTTACCTTGCGCCCGCCGGAAACAGAATTTGAGCGCGGCATTCGCCACTTTGGCTATCTGCTCACACAGATTATGACCCTCTTGGTACTGGTTGTATTTGCTGTGAACGTTTTCTTCGCCAAGCCGGTGGTGGATTCACTGCTCTTTGCTATTGCCTTGGCCGTGGGTCTGGCGCCAGAGCTATTGCCTGCTATCATCAGCCTCAACCTCTCCCAGGGTGCACAAACCATGGCCAAGGAGGGGGTTATCGTGCGCCGTCTGGCCTCTATCGAGAACTTTGGCAGTATGGATGTGTTGTGCACAGACAAAACCGGTACCCTGACGGAGGGAGTAGTGCAACTGGATGGGGCATTGGACATCCATGGCCAGCCATCAGAACAGGTCTTTCGCTATGCGTATCTCAACGCCTATTTTCAGACCGGACTAGCCAATCCTTTGGATGAGGCAATCTTGGCTCAACCTCAACCGCATATGCATGGCGTGCAGAAGGTAGACGAAATCCCTTATGATTTTGTTCGCAAACGGCTGAGTGTTGTGGTGCAAGATGGAGAAAATGCCCAGGCAATGCCCTCTCAACTCGTGTTGATCACCAAGGGAGCTTTGGATAAGGTGCTTGAAGTGTGCGCGGAGGTGCAGGATGGTGCTACCAATGTGGTGTTGGACGAGGAGCGCCTGGTTGAGATAGAGCGGCGCTATGCGGATTGGAGTGGCCAGGGCTTTCGCGTGCTTGGGGTCGCAGTAAAGTCAGTGCCACCACAGCCAGTCTATACGCGAGATAATGAGCATGACCTGGTTTTTGCCGGCTTCCTGCTCTTTTTCGACCCGCCCAAGTCGGATGCGCAGAAAGCCCTTGCCGATTTAGCCCAGTTGGGCGTCCAGATCAAGATCATCACCGGCGACAACCGTCTCGTAGCCATGTATACTGCGGAACGCGTGGGCATGAAGGTGACGGGTGTGGTAACAGGTAAGGAACTAGATGCCCTAGGGGATGAAGCGCTCTGGCAAGTGGCGGAGCGCAGTAACTTGTTCGTGGAGACGGACCCCAATGACAAGGAGCGCATTATCCTAGCCTTGCAGAAAATGGGGCATGTGGTTGGTTACATGGGCGATGGCATCAATGATGCGCCAGCATTGCACGCTGCCGATGTGGGCATTTCGGTGGATAAGGCGGTAGATGTAGCCAAGGAATCCGCGGATTTTGTGCTGCTCGAGCCTGATTTGGAGGATTTGCGGCGGGGCATTGTGCTGGGGCGGACAACATTTGCCAATAGCCTGAAGTATGTCTTTACCACGACCAGTGCCAACTTTGGCAATATGTTTAGCATGGCTGGTGCCTCTCTGTTCTTACCTTTCTTGCCCCTGCTCGCCAAGCAGATCCTGTTGAACAACTTTCTCTCAGATTTTCCAGCTATGGGCATTGCGAGCGACAATGTGGATGAGGACTGGGTGGAGAAGCCTCATCGCTGGGATATCCGCTTCATCCGCGATTTCATGATCCTCTTTGGCTTGGTCAGCTCGGTGTTTGATTACCTTACTTTTGGCGTCTTGCTTTTCGCACTTCGCGCCACGCCCGAGCAATTCCGCACTGGCTGGTTTGTGGAATCGCTGATGACAGAGTTGTTCGTTGCGCTTGTGGTCAGGACAAGACGGCCTTTCTTCCAGAGCAAGCCCAGTAACTATTTGCTCCTCAGCACACTGGTGATTGCTGCAATCACCGTGGCTATCCCATACTTGCCCTTCGCAGGAATTCTGGGCTTTACGCCATTGCCCGCATCTGTGATGTTGGGATTGTTGGGGATCACTGTCCTGTATGTGCTCGCAACGGAGGTAGCGAAGAAAGCATTTTATATATATTCCGCTAAAGCGCACTAATCCCTTTTCCATAGCTACCACAGGAAAGGAAAACAAACGAAATGCCTGACACATGGTACGTGGATGGCCGCGAGGTCATCGTTTCCAATTTGAATAAGGTTTTCTGGCCGGAAGATCATTTGACCAAAGAGGACATGCTGCGCTATTATCAAATAGTCGCGCCGACCATGCTGCCGTATCTGAAGGATCGGCCGGTGACTTTGCGTGTCTTTCCCGATGGCGTCCATGGGTTCTCCTATTACCGGCGGGATGCACCGGAGCATGCCCCTGTGTGGTTGCGTTATGTGGATTACCAGCCAGAGACCTCCGCACGAGTGATCCAGCTACCATTGATTGACGACGCAGCGAGTTTGTTGTGGCTGGCGAATGAGGGGGCCATCGAGTTTCACACCTGGGCATCCTGTGTTACGAATCTTGCACAGCCGGATATGGCTATTCTCGACCTGGACCCAGGAGACGAGGCTAGCTTTGGGGATGTTTTGCGGGCGGCATTGCGGGTGCGGGATGCCTTGGAGGAGTTGAATTTGCGCAGTTATCCGAAAACCAGTGGTGGACGAGGCGTGCACGTCTATTTGCCTTTAGAGTCAGGACATACCTTTGAAGAGGTGCGCATATGGGTCAAAACATTGGCGGAGCGGTTGGCAGTTTCCTACCCCGATCTGATTGCTGTGGCGCATGGCGCTACACATCGAGGCCGTCAGGTGACGATTGACCATGCACAGAACAGTATAGGGAGAAATACAGCCGCTCCGTACACATTGCGGGCGCGGCCTGGTGCACCTGTATCAGCTCCTCTGACCTGGAGCGAGGTCGAAGCGGGGCGGATTCGCCCTGCGGACTTGAATTTGCACACGCTACCTGAGCGCGTGCAGCAGGTAGGCGATCTTTTTGCCCCAGTGCTGCGGGGTGGACAGCGCTTGCCTCCCCTGAATTCGGAGTGATGGCGATGCACAGAATCCTG
>JBMFPM010000012.1:0-4760 GCA_049969135.1 Anaerolineae bacterium | reverse complement strand
GATGAGCGAAACCGGCGGTGGGCACCGTGCCAGCGCCGAAGCGATACGGGACACGTTCCAGGCGCGATATGGTATGCAGTTTCAGGTGGATATGATCGATTTGTGGATTCAGCATACGCCTCCGCCCCTGAATCAGATACCCAAAACGTACCGCTTTCTAGTGGACGATGCGCCATGGCTGTATAAATTCATCTATGATATTGGGGAGAAAACTGAATTAATTGAACCATTGATGAAAGTTACGGCTGCCTTTCTGTTGCCGTTTGTCAGTGGAGCGATCGAGGACAAGCATCCCGATTTGATCGTATCCGTTCATCCCTTGATGCAGCAAATCACGCTGGAAGTGCTACAGCGCATGAAGAAGGCTATCCCTTTCGTTACTGTCGTCACTGATTTGATCACGATCCCTCCCGTTTGGTTTGACCCTAGAGTCACTCTTTGTTTTGTCCCCAGCGACGAAGGCTATGCCCTAGCGCTGCGCGCTGGGCTGCAGCCAGGGCAGTTGCGTCAATTTGGCTTACCCATCCGTCCAGCTTTTGCCTGCAAACCACCGCCGAAGCGTATCGTGCGCCAAAAGCTGGGCATGTTGCCTGATGTCAAAACCGTTTTGATCGCCGGCGGGGGCGAAGGCATGGGGCCTGTAGGGGAAATCGCTCGCGCAGTAGCGGAACGCCTGGCTGTTCGTGGCCAAGGCGCAGGACAACCGGCTGGGCAATTGGTGGTGATTTGCGGACGCAACCTAGAGTTGCAGAAGGAACTGAGTGCCTACACCTGGCCTGTGCCTACCATTGTCCACGGTTTTGTGGAGAATATCTGGGATTGGATGATGGCTAGCGATTGCATCATCACCAAGGCTGGCCCCGGCACTATTGCAGAAGCCTGTGCTTTGGGGTTGCCCATCCTGCTCAGCGGCTATATCCCAGGGCAGGAATCAGGCAATGTCCCCTATGTGTTGAAGCACGGGGTCGGCGTCTATGTTACCGAACCATGGCAAATTGCAGAGGTAATCAGTGGTTGGTTTGGCCCACAGGAGGAGATACTGGAACAAATCGCTGCCAATGCGCGCAAGTTGGGCCATCCCCAGGCAACGTTTCAAATTGTCGAGGAAATTGCCCGCTTGCTTGACACTGACAATGCAGTCGTACATCATGACAACGGAGGTGTAAAGGAATAACAGCATATGTCTACCGATACCGCAATGTGCAATGTGCATGCTGTTGTGCAAACGCAAGCATTGACGCGCTGTTTTGGCCCGCTGAGGGCAGTGGATGCTGTTACCCTTATGGTTGAGGCAGGCGAAGTATTCGGGCTGGTAGGTCCAAATGGAGCCGGTAAGACAACGATGATCAAGATGTTGACCACACTGCTGCCGCCAACGGCAGGCAAAGCCAGTGTGGCTGGTTTCGATGTGGTGCGCCAGGCAGCCAACGTGCGACGGTGCATTGGCTATGTGCCCCAAGTGCTTTCCGCGGATGGCACGCTGACGGGATATGAGAACCTGTTGATCTTTGCCAAGTTGTACGATATCCCGCGTGCGGAACGTGAGCGCCGCGTGCGCGAAGCGCTGGCTTTCATGGGGCTGAGCGATGCCGCCGACAAATTGGTGCGCAATTACTCTGGCGGCATGATCCGGAGGCTGGAAATTGCGCAATCCATGTTGCACCATCCTCAGATCCTATTTCTGGATGAACCTACCATTGGTTTGGATCCGTTGGCGCGTAAAGTGGTGTGGGAGCACATCGAACGGTTGCGTGCTGATTATGGCATGACCATTTTTCTGACCACTCACTACATGGATGAAGCGGACAGCCTATGCCACCGAGTGGCAATCATGCACCTGGGCAAGGTGGTTGCCCTTGGTACACCGGCGGAGTTGAAAGCTTCCATCGGTAACCCAAATGCTACATTGGATGAAGTGTTTACCCACTATACCGGTGACATTTTGGAATCAGGAGGGACGTACCGTGAGACTTCTCGAACAAGGCGCACCGTCTACAAGCTGGGCTAGCGTGCAGCCATCCCCCGCAGGGGTATGGAGGGTGATCCTGCGCTTTGTAAGCAAGACGATGACGATCGCAGAGCTAGAAGCGCGCAAGCTACGCCATGATCCCACCGAACTGTTGACGCGCGCTGTGCAGCCAGCGTTGTGGCTACTGGTATTTGGGCAGGTGTTCACACAAACGCGGGCGATCCCCACGGGCAACCTGCGCTACATTGACTTTATGGCTCCCGGTATCCTGGCGCAAAGTGTCCTGTTCATAGCCATCTTTCACGGGATTGCGATTATCTGGGAACGCGATCTGGGCATTGTGCACAAGTTCCTGGTCAGCCCTACACCACGCGCCGCGTTGGTGCTGGGCAAAGCGCTCTCAGCCAGTGTACGAGGGCTATCACAGGCGATCTTTATCTACACGCTGGCAATCCTTCTGCATGTGAGGCTCAATTGGCATCCCCTGGCACTGTTGGCGGTACTGACCGCGATCACCCTGGGCGCGGCAGTCTTCTCGACGCTCTCCTTGATCGTGGCATGCATTGTAAAGACGCGCGAGAGGTTTATGGGCATTGGCCAATTGCTGACCATGCCGCTGTTCTTTGCCAGCAATGCCATCTACCCCCTCTCCATTATGCCCGAATGGCTGAAGGTTTTCGCACGTGTGAATCCTCTAACGTACGAGGTGGATGCTCTGCGTGCGTTGATGCTGGTTGGTGGGGCGAGTACTTATGGAATAGGGTTGGACTTGAGTGTTTTGTTAGCGGTAACGGCGTTACTGGTGATCCTTGGTGGCCGCTTGTATCCTAATGTGGTTACGTAAGAAAGGGGACGATGCTACACATGGCGCGGTGGCTCAGTTTAGGTAGGAAACAGCTACGTTCTATCTTGATCGTTCTCTTGACAGCAATGCTCGTGATTGTAGCCCTGCCTTGGGCTGGTCAATCCTCTGACGGAGGGCAAGCACTGTCTGAGGTGGAGATGGAAGTGCTGGGGCAGATGGGCGGCGCAGTGCGCACTGTAGCTGTGAAGGGGCAATACGCCTATATCGGCCTTGGTCCCCGCCTGGCAGTGCTCAATATTGCCAATCGCAGCAATCCCCAACTCGTTGGGCAAACAGGATGGCTCCCTGATGTGGTGCAAGCGGTAGCTGTCTCTCCTACCCTGTCATACGTCTATGTCGCCGCGGGGAGCGCTGGGCTGCGCATTTTCCGCGTGGACGTGCCTTCGACACCGACAGAAGTTGGTTCGTGGCCCATGCCCGAAGGCAGCCGAGCAATGAACCTTGCACTGGATGGGACATACGTGTACCTTGTTGTGGATGAGCAGGGGCTGGGACGACTGTACATCTTGGATGCCCACGACGTGCAATCCCCTCAGGAAGTGGCGCATTATGAGACGGAGACATTCAGCCGCATCTGGGGAGTGGATGTCGTTGCCGGCTATGCCTATGTTGCTGCAGATCAATCCGGCTTGCATATCCTGGACGTCAGCAACCCCGCGAATCCCACCTTTGTCACAGCGCTCGAGACGCCTAGCTATGTCCTTGGGGTAGATGTGGAAGGAAACTATGCCTATGTGGCTATTGAGCCCCTTTGGAATCCAGAAATTGGGGATTTTGTAGGTGGACTGTGGATTGTCAATGTGAGCGACAAAGCCAATCCCTTTTTGGAAGGTTCCTGCGATATCCGGGGCTACCCGATGAGCGTGCTTATGAGGAGTTCGTACGTCTATGTGGCGGTGCTGAATGGGGGCTTGTGGGTGGTTGATGCCCGACAGCCTGGAAATCCTTCCCCTGTGGGCCAGTACGCAGAGGCTTACAGTGCTCTGGATGTTGACCTGTCAGAGGGGTTTGCTTTCCTGGCGGATGGTGGAGGTGGCTTGCGCATCATTGATGTCCGGCAGCCAGCTACCCCGCGTCAGGTTGGCCGTTACTCCCAAGCAGGCGTTTTCTCTGGCTTGGAAGTCGGCGGGAACTATGCCTATCTGGCGGATGAATTCAATGGCTTGCGCATCGCTCAGGTCAGCAATCCCTCTTTGCCAACTCTATATTCCGTCTGCAATGTCCCCGGAGTGGCTACAGGAGTGAGGGTGAGCGGCCGCTATGCCTATATCACGCATATCCCGGCTCCGAGCCTTCCTGAGCAACCCCCAGGCTTGAGCATGATTGATGCACTCAACCCGGCCAGTCCCAGCCGTGTGGGCTTCTGCGATACGCCAGATTTTCCCTATGCTGTTGATGTGAGGGGGAATGTAGCTTATGTGGCTAACTACCGGGCTGGGCTGACGATGATCAATGTCAGTACTCCCTCGGCATCTACAGTGATTACCCGCTATGATACCCCAGGAGAGGCTCAAGGAGTGGCTGTTGTGGGCGATTATGCCTATGTTGCCGACGGCACCGGGGGGCTGCAGGTACTCAACGTAAGCAATCCGGGGCAGCCGCAATGGGTTGGTTCCTCCGACGCGCCAAAAAATGCCTGGAGTGTCACCGTGTCCAATACGCTAGGTTATGTAGCGGATGGCATGTGGGGCTTGCGCATTATGGATCTGAGCACGCTAACCCGCCCGCGCGAACTAGCTCGTTACCCTACGGATGGCATGACGTATCAGGTTGCTTTGCATTCCCCCTATGCGTTTCTCGCAGATGGATATCGCGTACGTGCAGTGAATGTGAGCAATTACTCTTCACCCAAAGAAGCCGGGGTGCTCTTGCTGCCGGGTCAGGTGAGAGCTATATCCCTGAGTTGGCCATACGCCTATGTGGCTG
>JBMFPM010000011.1:0-15250 GCA_049969135.1 Anaerolineae bacterium | reverse complement strand
GTGGCGTAGCCGTCTTTTCGCCGCAGGAGGGAGAACGTTGGTGGCCAGCATCTGAGCTCGGGCTTGGTTACCGCACCAGCCGTTTCAAGCGGAACAAGAATGCAGATAGCCCTTTGCCGGTGATCCTATCGGCTACCTTTGCCTTGTCCAAAGAAGATGCTGCACGGATTCAAGAGCGAGCTTCTGAATACAGCCGGCGCCGTGCTGAGAGCCAGCCTAACGGTCTGAGCGCGGGCAGCGTGTTCAAGCGCACGGAGCAATATCCGGCAGGCTTTCTTATCGAGAATGCGGGCCTAAAGGGCACACAGATCGGCGGCGCAGTGATCTCTACCCAGCATGCTAACTTTATCATCAACCAGGGGTCCGCAACTGCCCGCGATGTGCAACAGCTCATCGAATTGATTCGCGAAACGGTCTATGCCAAGTTCAGAATTCGGCTCGAGTTGGAGATCGAACTCGTGGGAGAATGGTAGCAGACAGGGGTGCGTGGGAAAAGTGCGCAAGATACGAGTTGGAGTGATCTTCGGAGGGCGTTCTGGGGAGCATGAGGTCTCGTTGATGTCAGCCAGGTCTGTTATGGATGCCCTCGATAAAGAGAAATACGAAGTTGTTCCTCTGGGTATCACCCGGCAGGGTCGCTGGATGACCACGGGGGATCCGTGGCAAACGTTGCAAGCGATGCAGCACGAAGGAGATGCACAAAATGCAGACAGCGCTCCGCGGAGCACTCCCGTGCTAACACGCGAGCTATTGCCAGGGCTTGGAGGGGAAATTCCTTATGTGGATGTGATTTTCCCTGTTTTGCACGGCCCTTATGGTGAGGATGGTACACTGCAGGGACTGCTGGAACTGGCGGATATCCCGTATGTAGGGTCGGGTGTTCTCGGTTCCGCATTGGGCATGGACAAGGCAGCCATGAAGTCGGTTTTCCGGGCCGAAGGGCTACCGGTGGCGGATTACGTGCTGGTCATGCGTTGGGAATGGGAGGAGCAGCGCAGTGAACTGATACGGCAAATTGAGCAGCGCATTGGTTATCCTTGTTTCGTCAAGCCAGCCAACCTTGGCTCAAGCGTAGGTGTGTCGAAGGTCCGGGAACCAGCCGCCTTGCCTGCAGCTCTGGATATTGCCGCGCGTTACGACCGCAAAATGCTGGTGGAGAGGGCAATTGATGCACGCGAGATCGAGTGTAGTGTGCTAGGGAATGACCATCCCATTGCCTCGCGGCCAGGTGAAGTCATACCTAAGCGCGAGTTCTATGATTATGAAGCCAAGTATTTCGACGAGGCAACGCAGTTGATTGTCCCAGCTGACTTGCCGCCGTCGAAGGCGGTGGAGGTGCAGGAATTGGCCGTGCGGGCGTTTCTTGCCCTGGACTGTGCTGGCATGGCACGCGCCGATTTTTTTCTCGACCGCCAGTCGGGGCAAGTCTACATCAACGAACTGAACACTATACCCGGTTTCACAGCGGTCAGTATGTATCCCAAGATGTGGGAAGCTAGTGGCATTCCCTATCCAGAATTGCTCGACCGGCTGATACAGTTAGCTTTTGAGCGTTATAGGGACAGGCAGCGTATTTCAACATCGTACAGAACAAATGGCCAATAGGACCAGACCAGACGCAAGACGGAGAAAACACACTGCAGCGCGCCGTAGGCAGGTTCATCGCCAGTACGGTGTCAGCGTGGCTGTGCCCAGGCTGAGCACGGGAACTGCCAGCCTGAGCGGCAGCCGTGTACTGGCTTTCGTTGTATTCTTGGCTATGGTGGCTTTGCTGCTTTGGTTCTGGCTGGATCTGCGCTTCTACGTATTTGACGTGGAGATAGTGGGAAACGCACTGGTTAGCTCTGATGAAGTATACCGCGCCAGTCTGTTGGAGGGTAGGAGCATATTTTACGTAAATAGAGCGGATGTAGCTAGAAATATCCGTGAGTCAATCCCTGGCGTGATGGACGTGCGCGTTCAATGCCAACTGCCTGCTCGGGTGCGGATTTCCATCCATGAGCAGGATGTTCGCTTTATCTGGCGCACTGGTGGGACCACCTTTCTGGTGGATGGCGAGGGTTTGGTGTTGAAAGCCGATGATGGCAGGGATGGAGATCTCATCGCTATCCAGGACTTGGACAAGCGGCCCCTGAAGCCAGGGGATTATGTGGACCGGGTTGTGTTGAGTGCTGCAAGCCATCTGCATGACCTGATACCTGGAGCCAAAACCTTTGAGTATTCCAAGGCGACTGGGATCACACTGGCGGATGCGCGTGGCTGGCGGGTATATTTCGGCGATGACCAGCAGTTGCCGCAGAAGGTAGCGCTGATGCATGCTCTATTGGACAAGTTGGCACGAGAAGGCCGTTCGATCAAAGTGCTTGATCTGCGCTTTGTGGCTAATCCGTATTATGAGTGAGGTGCGATGAAGTATCGCTTGCTGGCAACGCTTGCTCATCGTAGATCACTCCGTTCGCACTGATAGGAGGTATGCTTTGGAAAGGACCGTTGTCGGGATTGATGTAGGCACGACCAAGGTCTGCACATTGATCGGCGAGTTGGATGAACAGGATCGCCTCTGCATTCTGGGTGTGGGAGTTGCTCCTTCACAGGGGCTGAGCAAAGGCGTGGTAGTGAACGTGGACGAAGCTACCAAGGCGATCGCTGCCTCGATCGAAAAGGCGGAGCGCGTTTCCGGTTACACGATCGAGTCCGCTTATATTGGGCTGGCAGGCAAGCATATCTCATCATTCAACAGCCGGGGAGTGGTGGCTGTTGGGCGTGGTGAACGCTATATTACAGAGGAAGATGTAGAGCGTGCCCTGGAAGCAGCTCAGGCGATTGCTGTGCCACACAATCAGAAGATCGTGCATATTATCCCACGTAGCTTCACCTTGGATGGTCAAGAAGGGGTGCGGGATCCAATAGGCATGGCTGGCTTTCGCCTGGAGGTCGAGGCACACATTGTTACCGGTGCGGTAACAGCGATACGCAACCTGGTGCAATGTGTGGAGAACAATGGTATCCAGGTCAATGATTTGATCCTGCAGCCATTGGCTTCCAGCGAAGCGGTACTCACACCAGAAGAGCGCGAGATCGGCGTGGTGTTAGTGGATGCAGGCGGGGGAACCACGGATGTGGCCATCTTCGTGGATGGAGGCATCTGGCACAGCGTCGTCTTGCCTGTAGGAGGGAACAACCTGACCAATGATCTTGCTGTCGGCTTACGTACACCTTTCAATACGGCTGAGACACTGAAGATCAAGTATGGACATGTCCTGCCGGAAGCCATTGACCCACAGGAGGTTATCGAGGTAGCAGCTTTCGGGGAAAGTGAAGCACAAACCGTCCCGCGCTTGGAGCTTGTCCAGATATTGGAGGCACGCGCAGAGGAAATGTTTGCCATGATCCAGCAGGAAATCAAGCGTTCTGGTTATGAAGGGCTCTTGCCCGCTGGTGTAGTGCTCACAGGCGGGACAGCTGAGTTACCGGGCTTCAAAGAACTGGGGCGCGAAATGCTGCAACTACCGGTGAGAATTGGCCATGTGCGCAATATCGGTGGCTTGGTAGATGCCGTCAGCGCTCCTGCCTATGCCACAGCGGTGGGACTTTTGCTGTGGGGGGTGCGACACGGGCCATCTGAAAGGAGGTTAGAGAAACGCGAAAGCCGATGGACGGATTTATACAAACGTTTTGTGGATATTCTCAGAGCGTTCTTACCACGATGAAAGGAGAGGAAACGAATGACAGCTAGAAATGTCGACGTGGAAAACTTTGCGCAGATCAAGGTTGTTGGCGTTGGGGGCGGTGGATGCAATGCCGTGAACCGCATGTTGGAAGCCGGTGTACAAGGCGTAGATTTTATCGCCGTGAACACCGATGCCCAGGCGCTGGTGCTTTCGAAGGCACCGGTGCGCGTGCGCATTGGTGAAAAGTTGACCCGAGGCCTTGGGTCCGGTGGCAATCCCACTATCGGGGCTAAAGCGGCCGAGGAATCACGCGATGAGCTCTACGAAATACTGAAGGGCTCCGACATGATATTCATTACTGCCGGCATGGGCGGAGGGACGGGCACTGGAGCTAGCCCCATTATTGCTGAGATCGCCAGAGATCTGGGGGCATTAACCATTGGTGTGGTCACTCGGCCGTTCACCTTTGAGGGCTTCCGGCGCGCCCAGGCCGCCGAGGAGGGCATTGCCAAGCTTAAGGAAAAGGCTCATACCCTGATTGTGGTGCCTAACGACCGACTGCTGCAGATTGTGGACAAAAAAGCTTCGCTTGAAACTGCTTTTCGCGTTGCTGATGATGTCTTGCGGCAGGGCGTGCAGGGCATTTCCGAAATCATCACTGTACCCGGCTTGATCAACGTGGATTTTGCCGATGTGCGCGCGGTGATGGCGGAGGGTGGGTCTGCATTGATGGGCATTGGCCGCGCCAGCGGGGAGAATCGTGCTGTGGAAGCTGCTAAGCAAGCTATCGCCAGCCCACTGCTGGATATAACGATTGACGGCGCGAAGGGTGTGTTGTTTAATATCTGCGGTGGCCCGAACCTCACACTCTCTGAGGTGGACGCAGCAGCGGCCGTGATCCGTGAGCGTGCCGATCGGGATGCCAATATCCGCTTTGGCGCGGTGATTGATGAGAGCATGGATGACGAGATCCAACTAACGGTTATCGCTACTGGATTCAATGCCGAAGCGCGTGCCCAGGCCAAGCCCTATGCAGTCCAGCCCAGGAAGACCATTGATTTCCCAGTGCGTTCTTTCGAGAGCGAAGACCTGGACATTCCTGCTTTCTTAAGGCGGCGGTAGAGAGAACGGGCAGTGAGTAACGGGTGGCAGTTTGCTTGCTGCCCGTTGCTCGCTGCCTGGAGTTCATAGGGTGAAAATATAAAGCATAAAGCGTAGGAAGTGGCTTGCCTGTGGTTCTGCAAGGTACAAGAGGACCACAGCAAGCTCTCTGCTGTCCATCCTTTATCCCTGGCTTTTTCTCACCCCTTGCTTATCACTCATCACGTATCACTCATCACTCCTCACTTTTGACAGAACGAATCTTAAAAAAGCCCCTTTTCTAAGCTTTTTTACTTGCCATTTTGCCAATTTTGTGCTAAACTAGGGACTCACTACTAGATATAGCCCCACATCTTAGTTTACATACTACATCTAGTAGTTACTCCTTGGTTTCACTTCCTGTGTAGTGTGATGAGGTCGTTGTGGATTTGTCCGCCGGGAGGGCTGCCGGCGGATTACTACGGACGAATCGCGACACTGCAAACTGATCGTGCATGGAAGGAGAATTGCAATGCGCTGTCCCTATTGTCAGGAAGGTGATTCTCGTGTCATTGATACCCGCGAAGTAGGGAATACGATTCGACGACGCCGTGAGTGCCCGCGATGTGGGCAACGATTTACTACCTATGAACGCCTTTCGCCGGTTAGCTTGCTTGTCGTCAAGCGCGACGGGCGCCGTGAACCATTCGACCGTGAGAAGCTGTACCTCGGTATTTATAAAGCCTGCGCGAAGCGCCCTATCTCCGAAGAACAGATTGAGAAGTTGGTTAGCTATATCGAGAGTGAACTGTTCGCATTGGGCAAAGCGGAGGTAGAGAGCAAGGTCATTGGTGAGATGGTCATGGAGCAATTGCGTGAACTAGACGATGTGGCGTATGTGCGCTTTGCTTCTGTGTACCGACGCTTTAAGGACATTAACGGGCTGGTAGAGGAGATCAAAGAGATCAAGAAGTGGAAGCAGCGTGGTGAATCTGATGCAACGCAGGAGAGCAAGCGTACCAAGCATTCATAACCACGCTGGCGCGAAATTTTTAGAAAGAGCAACAACGCAGAGAGGTCATTATGGACATCCTTGACTCAATTGTGCAAAAAAAGCAACAAAACGCAACGGGCATTGCCTTCGTGCAGAAGCGAGACGGGCGTATTGTGCCCTTTGATCAGAAACGTATTGACGCAGCGATATTGCGTGCATTCAAGGCGGTTGGCCAAGGAGAGCCAAAGGAGCGCGTGCAGGCACTGTCGCAGCGGGTAGTCGAGCTCTTGGTGCAGCGCTTTGGCCCCGATGCCCATCCCCATGTGGAGCAGATACAAGACATTGTGGAGGAAGTGCTTATCCTGGCCGGGGAAGCCAAGGTGGCTAAAGCGTACATTCTGTACCGCCAGCAACGCTCTGAAGTGCGTGATACTACCCAGCTTTTGCTGGATGGCATGAAGTTGGTGGATGACTACATTGATCGAGCCGATTGGCGGGTCAATGAGAATGCCAACATGAACTACTCACTACAAGGGTTGAATTTCTATGTGGCATCGAGCATTGCCGCCAAGTATTGGCTGAACAAGATCTATCCTATCGAAGTGCGGCAATGCCATCTAGAAGGGGATTTTCACATCCACGACCTAGGCATGTTGGCAACCTACTGTTGCGGCTGGGATTTGCAGGACTTGCTGATCAGGGGGTTTGGGGGAGTGCCGGCGAAGCTGGAAAGCAAACCGCCTAAACACCTACGCACTGCCCTTGGGCAGTTGATCAACTTTTTCTACACGGTACAAGGGGAGTCAGCAGGAGCACAAGCCATTTCCAATTTCGATACCCTATTGGCACCTTTTGTGCGCTACGATGGCTTGTCGTACCCCGCTGTGAAGCAGGCTATGCAGGAATTCGTGTTCAATATCAATGTGCCCACACGTGTCGGTTTTCAGACTCCTTTTACTAATGTTACCCTAGACCTCACGCCGCCTAGTACCCTAGCCAGCGCCCCTGTTATCGTAGGTGGTGAGCTTCGCCCAGAAACTTATGCTGATTTCCAGCATGAGATGGACCTCATCAACCGAGCTTTTGCTGAGGTACTGCTGGAAGGCGATGCACGCGGGCGTGTGTTCACTTTCCCCATTCCAACCTACAACATCACCCGCGATTTCGACTGGGAGAACCCGGTGCTGGAACCATTGTGGCAGGTCACAGCCAAATATGGTATCCCCTATTTTGCCAACTTTATCAACAGCGACCTAAAGCCGGAAGATGCCCGTTCCATGTGCTGCCGCTTGCGCCTGGACAATCGGGAGTTGCGCAAGCGTGGTGGAGGGCTGTTCGGTGCCAATCCCCTCACCGGAAGCATTGGTGTGGTAACGATCAACTTACCGCGCATTGGCTACCGTGCCACCAGTGAGGATGACTTTTTCTATCGCCTCGCCCATATCATGGAGGTTGCCCGCACTTCGCTGGAAATCAAGCGCAAAGTGCTGGTGCGGCACACCGAACAGGGGCTCTATCCGTACAGCAGACACTATCTGCAGCCCGTGTACGATAGTTTGGGTTCCTATTGGGCGAATCACTTCTCGACAATCGGCATCGTGGGCATGAACGAATGTTGCCTTAATTTCTTGGGCGTGGGGATTGGACATCCTGAGGGGCGGGATCTGGCCATCCGCGTGCTGCAATTCATGCGTCAGAAGCTGCAAGATTTTCAAGGCGAAACCGGGCACTTGTATAACCTGGAAGCCACACCGGCAGAGAGCGCAAGCTACCGCTTGGCTAAAGCAGATCGCAAGCAGTACCCGGATATTATCACCGCAGGGACCAAAGAGACGCCGTATTACACCAATTCCACACACTTGCCTGTGGGATTCACTGATGACCTATTCCAGGCTCTGGAACATCAGGATGAGTTACAGACGTTGTACACGGGCGGGACTGTTTTCCATGCCTTTCTTGGTGAGCAGATCGATGACTGGCGTCAGGCGCGGTTGCTGGTGCGCCGCATCGCGGAGCGTTACCATATGCCTTACTTTACGCTCACGCCGACATTTAGTATCTGCCCTGTGCATGGATATCTGCCTGGTGCACATCGCTATTGCCCGTATGACCACACTGCCGAAGAATTAGAGCGCTATGGGGTTGTGGTCTCCTGATTTGATTGTCATTCCATAAACGGAGGCAAAGATATGACTGACAATGACCGAGAGAAAACAACAGTACCCTTGAAACGAGTGCCATGCGAAGTGTATTCGCGCATTGTGGGCTACTTGCGCCCGGTGCAAAACTGGAATAAGGGCAAGCAGCAAGAATTTGCCGAACGCAAACCGTATGCTATGCCGCAACAGGCAGAGCTTGACAAAGAATAAAATACAACGACCTGATTGAGTGAATTACTCATCACTACTCGTCACTCATCACTCTTCACTTTTTCTAGCCTGTGGACATAAAAGCCGTCTTGCCCACTTCTCTAATCGAATACCCTGGCCGCATTGCCACTGTAGTCTATGTCGGGGGGTGCAACTTTCGTTGTCCCTACTGCTACAATGTAGATTTGGTGTTGCACCCTGCACGGTTGCCCGACCTCGACCCGGCAGAGGTGCTGCAGAAGTTAGCAGTGCAGCGCGGGTTCGTGGATGGCGTGGTGATCACTGGCGGTGAACCAACCTTGCAGCCTGATTTGACTGCATTTCTGGCTGATATACGCCGGCTGGGCTTGGGGATCAAGCTGGATACCAATGGCTATCGGCCTGATGTGCTGCAGGCATGCCTGCAGCAGGGCCTGGTGGACTATGTCGCGATGGATATTAAGAGCAGCCTCCCCAAGTACGCACAGGTTGCAGGCGTGGTGGTGGATGTGGAACGCCTGCGACAATCCGTTCAACTCTTGCTCCACGCGGGCATTGAATATGAATTCCGCACTACCGTGGTGCCCGGCTTGGTAGATTTGGAGGACATACAGGCTATCGTTGAGCTTATCGCGGGTGCGAAGCGCTATTACCTGCAGTACTTCCTCCCTGTGGCGACGGTGGGTTGGGGAGAGAATGCCCCGGTTGCTCCACCCTCTCCCGATATGATGCAACGCATGACCAAGATCGCGCAAAGCGCAGTGTCAGAAGTAGGTATCCGTGGGCAGGCGTTACTGCCTGAGACCATCTAACCGTGATGGATCCTGCCTTGGGAAAGGCTCCGGATCTCGTCGGGGGTTATCTCAATCAAGGAGTGAACATGAAGCTCTGTAGTGCTTGTTTGCTTGGGATAAAATGTAGGTACGACGGCGAAAGTAATCCAACTGCCCAGGTTCTTGAACTACTTTCACAAGAAGTGCTTATTCCTGTATGTCCGGAACAATTAGGAGGATTATCCACCCCAAGGGAGCCGGCCGAACCACGGGGGGAGCGAATTGTTACCGTGTCGGGAAGGGATGTGACCGAGAATTTTGAGAGGGGAGCTCACCAGGTTTTGCATTTAGCAGCACTGTTTGGTATTAAAGAAGCGATCCTCAAACAAGGAAGTCCGTCCTGTGGCTGTGGGCAGGTCTATGACATGAAAGGAAATGCCATCGCAAGAGATGGTGTTACCACATCCTTGTTGAAAAAACATGGCATAAAGGTAATATCCGAGCAAGACTTGCCATATTCTTAGTGGCTCATTTTCGGTCGCCACTGTTTGTTGACCTTATCGCCCTTGAATCTCAGTTCAAGGATTTTGGATAACGATTATTTGCTACCCGCAATTTCTAGAATGGCATCACTGATAAGAGTGGTACTATGCCCCAGGTAATTGCTTTGGGTGATATCAACTTGGATATTGTCGCGCACATGGCTCATTACCCTCCTCTAGGCAGAGAGGCAATAGCCTCCCAATGTTGCCTGCGCCTAGGCGGATCAGCAGCCAATACTGCTTTGGCACTGGCTTGCTGCGGGATCGAGACCGCGATCATTGGGCGAGTAGGTGCAGACCCGTTCGGCACGCGATTGTTAGCTGAGCTATGTGCAGGTGGGGTGGATGTCAGTTTCGTGCAGAGTGATCTCGACATGACCACAGGTGTGGTATTTGTCGTGGTTACTCCTGATGGTGAACGTACGATGTTCGGTTTCCGTGGCGCCAACGTGCGTCTTGATTTCCAAAATCTCCCACCAATTCAGTGGCACATGGTGCATCACTTCCACCTGTCTGGTTATGCCCTATTGGAAGCTCCACAGCGGGAAGTCGCGCTGTATGCTCTGGATATGGCTCGCGGTTCTGGGGTGAGCGTTTCCCTTGATGCCGGGGTGGTGACTTTGAGGCAACAGAACCGCTTGATTCGCTCTCTCTTGTCCAAAATAGACCTATTCTTGCCCAGTCTAGATGAAGCGGAATTACTCACTGGTACGCGCGATGCAGAGATGGCGGTTATCAAACTACGTGAGCAAGGAGTAAAAGCGATAGCCCTCAAGTTGGGTGGAAAGGGGTGTATGGTAGGGGTAGAGGAGGGCAATTTTGCAGTGCCTCCCTTTGCTGTTGAAGTGCGTGATACTACAGGGGCAGGTGATGCTTTCAATGCAGGAGTTATAGCTGGCCGGCTGAATGGGCTGAGCTGGCGAGCCGCAGCTTTATGGGGTAATGCTCTGGGAGCTCTTGTTGCCCATGCAGGCATCAGCAAAGAGGCCATTGGCCGCGAGGCTGTGGTTGCTTTTCTACATCAATCGCGCTGCCAATCCACATGGGCGGATTGGCAGCGCGAATTTGATACGATCATTCAAGTACTAAAAGGAGGTGAGCGGGATGGTGGAATGGCGAGAACGGTTAGATAGTGTACGTATCAAGTCGTTAGAAGATTTTTTCGGCGTGCGAAAACCTGTTATTGGGATGGTGCATTTGTGGCCCTTGCCCGGCGCACCAGGTTATATGGGGTATGGAATACAACGCATCATCGATGAAGCATTGCATGATGCCGAGACTTTAGTGAAGGGCGGAGTAGATGCGTTGCTGGTGGAGAATATGTGGGATTTGCCCTACTACACCCAGCATGGTATCCCACCCGAGGAAATGACCGCTCACGCAGTAGCGGCACGAGCAGTTGTCGAGGCTGTCAACGTGCCGGTCGGGATCAATGTGGTTCATAATGGCGGTCGGGTAACTCTAGCGATTGCTGTGGCTGCGGGGGCCAAGTTCATCCGGGTGTGTCTGCTTACCGGGGCTCAAGTGTGGGATACAGGCGAGTTTGACCACGGTTGTGCAGCAGAACTTTTGCGCACTCGTCAGGCTTTGCATGCCGAGCACATTAAAATCTTCGCCGATGTGGACAAGAAACATTCCGTGCGCTTTCCAGGCATTGACCTGGCTACCCATATTGAGTGGACTGAGTTCTATCAAGCCGATGCACTGATTGTCTCTGGGAAAATGACTGGGGCTGCGCCTGAACTAGAGAAAGTGCGCCTTGCTAGGCAATTGGCTACACGGCCCATCCTGATGGGTAGTGGGACTAATGCGGATAACATTGCTGATTTCTTGCGATATGCTGATGGTGCCATTGTTGGCTCCAGCCTGAAAAAAGATGGTATCGCTGAAAATCCGGTGGATCTGGAGCGGGTAAAACGCTATATGGATGTGGTGCATGGAGTGCGAGAAAAAAGCTAGCCCCCAATCACTGATGTAGACCTATCCAAAGTCAGACAAATAAGCGCAACAGGAAAACCAAGCGAGATTTGACAATCTAGCCTTTTTGTTGTAACATGATGGTTGGGTTATACCAACCACCCAACCACTTGCCTCGAAGGTGAGGATATGGCACAGCTAGACCGACAGAGCTTCGAACCCCTCTATCACCAGGTTGCAGAGATCATACGAGGGGCAATTGAATCAGGTGAGTTGCCTGTGGGCACACGAGTGCCTTCGGAGCGGGAGTTGATGCAGCAGTACGAAATCAGTCGCAACACGGCGCGCCGCGCGTTGGACACGCTGGCCAGAGAAGGCTTGATCTATTTCATGCAGGGTCGTGGCACTTTTGTCGCGCCTAGCAAAATGCAACATGGTCTAGCGCGCTTGAGCGGTTTCACAGAAGATATGATCCGCGCTGGGTTAAAGCCTAGTTCCCGCCTCCTCAAAATGCAATTGACTGCTCCCTCACCCAAGGTTGCCCGCTGCCTGAAATTGCACCCCGATCAGCAAGTCATTTGCATCGAACGCTTGCGTTTGGCTGATGGCGAGCCCATGGCGCTCAACACCTCTTATGTCCCATACCATTTGTGCCCCCAATTGCTCCAGGAAGACCTGGAAAAAGATTCCCTTTTCCGCTTGCTGGAGGCGAAATATGGCCTCCGTCTGTGGCGATCCGAACAGGTCCTCCGGCCCGCTGTCGCTACGGAATATGAGGCAGGGCTGTTGGGAGTAGCGCTCTACACCCCCTTGCTGTTGGCAGAGGGGACTACCTATTTAGAAGGAGATATTCCTATTGAATATATGACCCTCCTTTACCGGGGCGACCGTTACGAGTTCGTGATCCACATGACGCGTGATGCTCCAACGCGAGTCACAAGAGGAGCAGAGAAATGAGGGTGGGGCTGGTAGGTGATGGCGGGCGCGAGCACGCCATAGCGGAGGCGTTGACGCGAGCTGACTCGGCAGTCAGGCTCTTTGCCTACATGCATCGTCCAAATCCTGGCATCGTGGCCCGTGCCGAAGGTGTTGAGAGCGGGCCCTTGGCAGACGTTAACAAAATCACATCGTTTTTCCAAAAGCTCAAAACAGACGTCGTGCTCATTGGTCCAGAATCTCCCCTTGCTGTGGGCGTGGTGGATGCGCTAGCAGCTAAAGGCCTGGCGGCTATTGGCCCCACGGCTGGGCAAGCTAGGCTAGAGAGCGACAAGGGATACATGCGCCGGCTCCTCAGTGAGCGGGTTGGACGAGGTTACCCGGACTTTTTGGAGACCTCTCATTTGGCAGAGGTTGCAGCATTCATCCGTGACCATGGTGACCAGGCAGCGGTGAAGCCAGTGGGTCTCACCGGTGGCAAAGGCGTGCGCATCTTGGGCGCAAATTTGTCCAGCGTGGAAGAAGCGCTGGCTTATGCTAGAGAGCTTATCGAACGAGATGGACGAGTGCTCCTGGAAGAAAAGTTGGTTGGAGAAGAGTTCTCGTTAATGGCATTCAGCGATGGGCAACATCTTGTGCCCATGCCCTTAGCGCAAGATTTCAAGTACGTCTACGATGGCGACCTCGGCGGGATGACCGGTGGCATGGGGGCTTATACCTGTGCTGATGGATTGTTGCCTTTCATCACGCTATCCGAGTTCCAGAGCGCTTGGAAGCTGCTGCAAGATGTCATCGCTGCAGTAGAAGCAGATACTCAAGAACCCTATCGTGGTGTGATCTACGGCCAGTTTATGCTCACGGCGAAAGGTCCGCTGATTGTGGAATGTAATGTCCGTTTTGGCGACCCCGAAGCGATCAATGTACTGGCTGTGCTCGAGGACGGCCTGGGAAAGATGCTTGCCCAGTGGGTGAACGGGGACCTCAACCAGGTCGTCTTCCGACGCCAAGCCACTGTTTCCAAGTACTTAGTGCCGCCAGGTTATCCTGAATCCTCTCGCGAAGTGTTCTTCCAGCTCGATTTGGCGCAGTTGGAGGAGCAAGGGATGCAAGTGCGTTTCGCCTCCCTTCAACCGATGGACGGCGGCTACCGTACAGCGTCCTCGCGCACCTTTGCCCTGCTAGCCTTGGCCGATAGCCCTGGGGAAGCTTCTACCCGCATCGAGGAAGCCATTGCCAGGCTGTCCCTCAATGGCTTGCATCACCGCCGTGACGTGGGTGATGCAGCAGTCCTAGCGGCAAAGGTACGTCGGATGGAGCAGATTCGCTCTATTGCTTTACGCATTGACCCAAGTGGGTGATAAAAGGATGGCATTCAAGTCCCATTGGGATTTGCTTGAACAATTGACTGCCTTGCCCGGCTTATCCGGGTTTGAGGAACCCGTGAGGCATTTTATCGCGCAGCGCTTGCAGCAAGTAGATGTCCCATTTGAGGTTGACGGCCTGGGCAATCTAGTGGCTCACATCCTTGGCGAGGGGCCGCGTGTGCTATTCGTTGCCCATATGGATGAAGTGGGACACGTGGTGTCCAAAATCCGCCCTGATGGCTACCTGAGTATCGAGCGCATTGGTGGCGTCTCGGCAGCAGCACTATCCGGGCAAACTGTTCAGGTTTGGACAGCGAATGGTTTCTTGCCCGGTGTAGTGGGTGTATATCCCCAACATTTGGAAAGGCTAGGGCCTGAACCGCCGCAGCGTAGACCCTTTGTGGACATCGGCGTTCGTTCCCGAGAAGAAGCGTTGGCGTGCGGGGTGAGAGTGGGTGCCGTGGTCACGTATGCGCCAAATTTTACGTGCTTGAATCAACGCCTGATCCGCAGCAAAGCACTGGATAACCGTGTCGGGTGTTATTTGCTGCTGCAATTAGCCATGCAGTGGAGTGATAAGCAGCCCCCCGTTGACCTCTTCTTAGCCTTTACTGTGCAGGAAGAGAGTAATTTGCGTGGTGCTGTCCCAGTCGCGCGGGCCGTAGCTCCACAATATATTGTCGGTCTGGATGTTACGCTGGCTTTTGATACCCCAGACCTGGCCCCCTTGGAGCAAAGCGAGGTGGTGTTGGGCAAGGGACCGGCATTGAAAATTATGGATCATCTGCCAGGCAGTTTATACGGTACGATTGCCCATCCTGGTTTGCGTGCGCATATTGAGGATATTGCAGCACAAGAGGGCATCCCCCTGCAATACGAAGTGCTGATGGGATTGACTACTGCCATTTCGCCCTTGGTTTTTGTCGAGGTGGGCATGGCGGCTGTCGGCTTGTCTATCCCCTCGCGTTACAACCATTCGCCGGTGGAAGTAGTATGCACTGACGATCTGGAAGCAACAGCAGTGCTCCTTCAGGCATTGGTGGCTTCTTCATGGCCCGAAGGCGCCGGCAAAAGGAAATCTCAGAGTCAGGACTGAAAGGAGGTGGTTAAGCGAAGTGAATCATAGGCGTTGTATTGTGTTCACAGATCAAATAAGAAAGATAAAAGGAGGGAAAGTAAAATGCGTAAGGCACTGTATATCCTGTTAGTGTTGGCTCTTCTGGCTTCAGCCATTGCAGCTTGTGGTGGGCCGAAGGCCACTCCTACACCGGAGAAAAAAGCGTTGAAAGTTGTCCTGCTGATCAACGGAGTATTGGGCGACAAGTCGTTCTTCGACTCCGCACAGCGCGGTATAGACCGTGCGATCAAAGAACTGGGCATCCAAGCCAAGACCATCGAAGCAGGGACTGACCCGGCACGGTGGGAAGCAGCGCTGGAGGACGCGGCAGCAACGGAAGACTACGACATCCTCATCTGCGGCACGTGGCAGATGAATGATTACCTGGGCAAGGTTGCGCCCAAGTATCCCAACAAGAGATTCTTCATCTTCGACACCTCGGTGGACTATAGCAAGGGTAACCTGGGGAATGTGTACTCCGTGCTCTACAAGCAGAATGAGGGCTCAT
>JBMFPM010000010.1:0-15405 GCA_049969135.1 Anaerolineae bacterium | reverse complement strand
TGAACAGTTCTGACCCGGCTGAGGTCTTGCGCGCGAGGCGAGAAGAACTGGATGCCCTGTTCCTGGCTATTTTAGGAACAGCCCTGCGCAATGCTCAGCAGGCAGGAGCTACCGAAGATGCACAGCGACTGGCCGAGATCAATGAGCACGTGCACACGATCCTCCAGGAATCACTGCCACCCGAATTGCGCTTGGTCAATGAACTGGTCTCCACAGATTACCCAGAGGGAACACAGAAGCTCCTGGAAGAGCGGCGGGCAGAATGGAATGCGGACTTTTTGGAAATTTTGCAGGCATTAGCTGAAGATCTGGAAGCTCAAGAGCGTCCAGAAGTGGCTCAACGTTTACGAGATATACAAGCACAAGCAGAAGCTATTCTCCAAGGGCCAGCCACCCAACCAGCTACACCATAGATTACAGAGATAAAAAGCCCCCTGGATTCACAAGGAATCCAGGGGGCTTGGTCCTATGCTCCCCAGAGGATAAGCCTTGGCTCAAGGAGATTGGGCAGATCCTCGTGACGGGGCAAGACACGCAGGGTATATCCACGTCGCCCGCTGCTTTGGCAGCGCACCTTGGTCATGAATAGAGAAAGCCCCTTTTCCGTCCCCACATAGGACATGGGTATAGCCTGACCTTCCACAATCTTCTGATCGGTATCCAGAGCCCCCTCATACAGTTCTACCGAGACATCATCTGGGCTTAAGTGTCCCAGTTTGACACTAGCGCGCACCTCCAACTCTGTGCCTACTGCGATCTCCCCCGACATATCCATGTCTACTCCCATAATCTGTATCTCAGGCCAATGCTGAGCCACATAAGCTTTCCATTCAGCCAATCGCTTGGCACGCGCAAAGCGATCTGCAGTCAAGCGTTGGTAGCGCCTGTCGGCAGGCTGGTAGAGTAGTTCCATATACTCCATGACCATGCGATTGGTGCTGTACTTGGGAATAATCGTGCGCATTGCATCCTTCATGCGGCGAATCCAACCGCGTGGCAATCCATCCAGCCCGCGAGTGTAAAATAGGGGGACGATTTCCTTTTCGAGCAAATTGTAAATAGCGTTTGATTCCACCTCGTCCTGATAACCCAGATCTTCATACACTTCACCACGGCCAATAGCCCAGCCAATCTCTGGTTGGTAAGCCTCAGCCCACCACCCATCCAGCACGCTGAGGTTCAGCACGCCATTCGCTGCTGCTTTCATGCCACTCGTGCCGCTAGCTTCCTGCATTAAACGAGGATTGTTCAGCCACAAATCCACTCCTTGCACTAAGTAGCGCGCCACATTCATGTCATAATCCTCAATGAAAACCACATTCTCCAACCCATTGTGGCGGGTCAAATGGATCAACTCACGGATGAGTTCCTTGGCCGGATTGTCCTGTGGGTGCGCCTTGCCGGCAAAAATGACCTGCACGGGCCGCTCTTTGTTCTCCAGAATCTGTGCCAGCCGTTCAGGATGGCGAAGCAACAGCGTAGGGCGCTTGTAAACCGCAACGCGACGGGCAAAGCCAATGGTAAGCGCCTCTGGATTAAGCACCTCTGTGGCACGCGCAATCTCAGCAGGAGGTGCCCCACGTGCCTCTAGCTGTGTACGCAGACGGCGCCGAACAAAAGCCACCAGGCGCGCCCGCCGCCTTTCATGCAAACGCCATAGCTCTTCATCAGGGATCTCGTCCACCGCTTCCCAGATCGTCTGGTCTGATGGCCGCTCTCTCCAATTCGGCCCCAGGTAGCGATCGAAGAGGTTGGCCATGTCTTGCGAGATCCAGGAGCGAGTATGGATTCCGTTGCTGATAGCGAGGATAGGCACCTCCCACTCGGGTACCCCTGGCCATACCTTTTGCCACAAACGGCGAGAAACCTGACCATGGAGCTGACTCACTGCATTGCTCTGCGCCGCCAAGCGCAGGGCAAGAACAGCCATGTTCAATGGCTCATCCTGATTCATAGGGTTTATACGACCCAGCGCCAAGAAGTCAGAACGGGAAATCCCCAGCGCATCATAGTAATGTCCCAGGTACTTGTCCACCAAATGTGGCGCAAAAAGATCAATACCTGCCGGCACAGAGGTATGGGTGGTAAAAACGCCGCCTGCACAGACCACTTCTTTTGCCTCAGCAAAAGTCAAACCATGCTCATTTACCAACTGCCGTATGCGCTCGATAGCCAAGAAGGCAGAATGCCCCTCATTCATATGACAGACATGGGGATTAAAGCCCAAAGCGCGCAGCGCTTTCAGTCCTCCTATCCCCAGCATAATCTCCTGGCGGATACGCATTTCGCAGTCGCCACCGTACAACTGATGGGTAATACGGCGGTCATCTGTCTGATTCTGAGGGACATTCGTGTCCAAGAGGTAAAGGGCAACCCTCCCCACTTGCACACGCCAAACCTGGGCGACAACGCGTCGCCCAGGATAATCCACCTCAACCATTACCGGCACGCCGTTGCGCTTCTCAAGCTGGACAGGCATGGTGTAAAAATCGTTCTCGGGATAGAGTTCGCCTTGCCAACCATCCGCATTGAGATACTGGCGGAAATATCCCTGCTGATAGAGCAACCCCACTGCCACTAACGGCAGCCCAAGATCACTAGCGGACTTGAGGTAGTCACCGGCCAGCACTCCCATACCGCCAGAATAGATAGGCAGGCATTCCGTAAGCCCATACTCAAAACAGAAATAGGCAATCAAGGGATCAGGCGGTGTACCATGGTTCTTGTGATACCAAGTATTAGAAGCTGTCATATAACGCTGAAAATCAGAGTAAACCCGCTCCAAATGAACCAGAAACCCGTCATCGCATGCAGCACTGGTGAGGCGGTCCTGCTCGATCACGCCGAGCATACGCACGGGATTATGGTCGGAAGCTTCCCAAGCCTCGCGATCCAAACGGCGGAAGAGTTCAATCGCCTCTGGATTCCAGGTCCACCACAAGTTGTAAGCCAATTCCTTCAAGGCTTTGAGGGACGGTGGCAACGAAGGGACAACATGGATTAGGAACATTGGCTGCATAAATGGATCCCCTTTGATTCAAAAATGTAGGTATTCGGCACGAGGCTAACGAGTTCCCCCGTTCGCGGAGGCTCCTTGTCGCCAGACAGTAAAGTTCCGCAGGCTAGAGCCACCGATAAACTCTCGCAGAATCGAGTTTGCTGGGACAAGCTCTACCGGGAAAGGCAAAAACCAATACAGCAAAGCCAACAGGCGGCGTGCCTCCACATATTCTGGGACATTGGGTTCAATCTGGAAGAGCAAAGGCTCAGCAAGAGATTTTAGCGCGGACAACTCATATGCGAGGGCAGAGTTGAACATGACGTCAGCATGCTCTTGATATGGGAAAATCCAACGTTTCTCACCATCGCGCACGCTTTCCCAACGCCGAATGGTGTCCAGCGCTGAGTACCCGCGTTCGCATGCATCGCGCACAATGCGGCGAATGAGGCGCGTTTCGGTTGTCGGCACGCGGTTGTAGTGATCCAAGTTCAATTGCGTCAAGGCAGAAACATAGATGCGATAGATACGTTCTCTGGGCACATTGGGCACCAAATCTGGATTCAGCCCATGGATGCCCTCCAATAAAATGACGTGATCCTCACTGAGCTTCAACCATTCGCCGCTTTCGCGTTTGCCAAGGCGGAAGTTGTAGCGGGGCAGTTGTACTTCCTGCCCGGCTAATAGTTTGAGCAATTGTTCGTTCAGCAGATCCAAATCCACGGCCAACAGATGTTCAAAATCATATTGGCCACGCTCATCCAGTGGTGTTTTCTCACGATCCACAAAGTAGTTATCCAACTCTATAGCCACAGGGCGCAGACCATTAGCCAACAGTTGGATCGCCAAGCGCTTGGAAAATGTGGTCTTTCCCGAAGCTGATGGGCCTGCGATCAGCACCAAGCGCACTGTATCGCGTCGCTTGGCAATTTCAGCCGCAATATGCGCAATACGTTGCTCGTGCAAGGCTTCAGAAACTAGCGCTACCTCACCCGCACGGCCTGCACTCAGGGCGTCGTTCAACTCTCCCACATCGCTGATGCCCAGTACACGCAGCCAATGGCCATATTCGCGGAATACTGCCACTAGTTTCGGGTACTCAACAACAGGCTGCAGCACTGTGGGCTGCTCATGACGCGGATAGCGCAGGATAAAGCCCGGAGCGTAGTATTGCAACGCAAAGTGACGCAAATAACCGGTGGAAGGCACCATATACCCATGAAAATAATCGTCTACATCGTACAAACGGTAGAGAGTAACATAGTCCTTGCGCCGGTAGCGGAGCAGGCGCACCTTGTCCTCCTGACCACGGGCTTGGAACAGCGACCTTGCCTCTTCCAACGGTACACGGCGTTTGCGAATGGGAGCGTCATCAGCAACGATTTCCTTCATCCGTTGCTCAAGCAATGCCACTTCCTGTGGGGTAAGTGGAGCGCGCCCTTGCACCTCACAGTAAAGCCCGCCAAAGGTTAATGAGTGATCCACATAGACCTGCACGCCAGGGAATAGCTGATGCATAGCAACTACAAGTACGAAGGTCAGCGAGCGACGGTAAATGCGCATGCCATCACTGTCCGCAGTGGAAATAGGAGTTACTTCCATATCGCGCGTTACAGGCTGGGTCAATTCACATAGCTTGCAACGGTCAACCAGCGCAGCAACAACGGGCACTGTGTTTTCGTCAAAGGCTGCTCGGATAAAAGCTTCCAAAGTTGTGCCAACAGGTGCTTCGAAGATGCGGCCGTCCGCAAAGCGCACCTGAACCGTCTGTCGTGGCTTAGCAGGTCGCGGCCACAGGCCTTGTCTAGCTAGAGAAACTCCTTCTGCAATTTGAACCGATTTGTCCGTTTGCACCATACCTCTTTATAGCCTAACACTGTACTGCTGATATATTAACCAGGCACCAAACCAGTATAGCACAAACCATTTTCAAACGCAAAGTTAGCATATACTTGCACACCCAGATGGCCAGAATTAACTTACCAGCGTTGATCCAGGGATTTGCCCTGGTACACAATGACACCCACGAGGATAACATTGTTGACGCAAAGGGGGAAAATGGATATGATTGACCTGACCAAGGATAAGGCCAAGATGCTGAAGAGAGAGTCTAGCCAAAGCAAAAGGAGAAGGGTTCTGCGTAAGAGAACCATTGGATGCATGGCAAGCTACTTACAGCTTGTGCTGATAATTGTGGCTGGCGTTATCACAGTCGTGGCTATCTACAAGATCTGGCACAAGGAAGTGCCCACTTTACATGCCATCACGCCCTCTCCCAATGCCACAGACACTCGAACAACCACAACGCACAAGCCTATGCCTACTCCCACCTTTACACGCTGTAGACCTACCGCCAACCCTGCTATCAAGGGGAAACGCGTGGGCATTCTAGCAGGCCATTCTGGCCCACAGAACGATCCAGGGGCAGTTTGCTCCGACGGGCTGCGCGAGGTGGACATCAATCTAGCTGTAGCTGAAAGGGTAGTGGCTATACTGAGAGAACAGGGATGCACAGTGGATCTGCTGGAGGAATTTGACGACAGGCTCAAGGATTACCGCGCAGACGCCTTTCTCTCCATCCACTCTGACTCTTGCGACATACCGGAAGCCACGGGTTTCAAAGTGGCACGGGTTTCGCACAGCGCCATCCCAGAGATAGAGGATCGGCTGGTAGAGTGTCTGTACCAAGAGTACGAACGTGCTACAGGGTTACCGCGCCATGAGTTCAGCATTACGCCGGATATGCACGAATACCACGCATTTATGGAAATTGACCCCCAAACACCAGGCGCCATTATTGAATTGGGCTTTATGCTGTCTGACCGGTATATTCTGGTGAACGAGCCCGATAGATTGGCTGCCGGCATAGTCAATGGGTTGGTTTGTTTCTTGGAGCAGTAAGGGGAAAAAGCAATTAGCTCCTGCATCCGGGAAAATCATGCGCCAGTGAACTGATCCAATTATCTCGAACTATTCTGCTGTTCGCTTTTTCCCGCTGAATTCGTTTTCGCTGGCCGTTCTGCCCCTTGGTCTGGTGTTTTCTTCATCCGCGGTGGTGTGGTGAGCATGTAACCAAACCCGCGTACAGATTGCAGGTAATTGTTGCTCTCGTCTGTCCACCCTAGTTTATTGCGAATAGAACGGACATATGTCTTGATTAATTCGCGGACTTCGCTTTCCGGGCCCACATGCCCCCAAACCTCACGTGCCAATTCACGCTGGTTTACTACTCGATCAGCGTTCAGCGCCAAATAGAGGAGCAAACGGAATTGGTTGGGCGGCAATGGGATGCGTTTGGCGGCAAAGACCACTTCCTTGCGTGCGGGATCGATAGTCAGTTTGCCAACCCTGATACGTTGGTGCTGGGCTGGCTCGAAAGCCCCTTGCAGGCGCATCACCAACATCTCCAGACGACGCAGCGCCTCTTCACCACGCAACGAAACCTGGGCAGAGTCCACACTGAGATGAGCAAGCGCAGTAGGAACAATAATGGGCAGCCACTCCCCTTGCCTGAGTGTAGCTAATAAGGTACCAGTTTCCTTTTCTAAGACGCGGTGCTCAATGATGATAATGTCAGGCCAGGCTTCATCCAGCACAGCCACAGCGCTATTCCAATCGTTAGCAATGGACACTCTGGCTCCGGTAGAGCGGAGCCTGGCTTGAATGCGTTGAGCCCAAATGGGCTGCGGATTTACGATTAAAATTTCCACGAAAAGATCCCCCTTGGGGCAATTCAGTATTCACCGTAGTATCAACACGGGCAATGAAAATCATAGCCACAAAAGCAAAATTGTCAAAAAACTGTGCTGCGATTCTCTTCCCGTTATGCACCAAATTTTCACCAAAATTGTTCTCTCAATGCACTTGATTTGTTCACTTCTTTGTAGAACCTATGATACAATCGCCCGCTGAATATGGCAGCGGCTTGCTGTCCAGAAATATTTTGTATGGCAGGAGTAGTAATATGGCCACACAACAACAGAATACGGAACTTGAAGAACCTCCCAGTTGCAGCGAAGAACCGCCCGGTAGTAGCCAGAAGCAACTCGCATCTCGCCGTGCGCCGATATGGCGGGATGTACCTGATAGAGATTGGAACGATTGGCGGTGGCAACTACGCCATCGCCTCACAGCACCGGAACAACTGAAAAACGTCATCGAGATGACGCCTGAGGAAGAGGCCGGGGTGCAGGCTACTTGCCAACGGCTGCGCATGGCGATTACGCCTTACTTCGCCTCGCTGATGGACCCTAAGGATGCGAATTGCCCCATCCGTCGTCAGGTTGTCCCTACAATCGATGAGTTGCTAATCAGCAAAGACGAGTTGCGCGACCCACTGAGCGAAGACGCGGATTCGCCTGTGCCAGGGCTTGTGCACCGCTATCCCGATCGCGTGCTCCTCCTGGTCACAGATCAGTGTGCTTCGTACTGCCGACACTGCACCAGACGACGATGGGTGGGGGTCAAAGCAGAGCGTATGCCCCCAGAAGCCATGCAGCGTGCGTTACAGTACATTGCTGAACATCCGGAAGTACGTGACGTGCTGATCTCTGGTGGTGACCCGCTTTTGCTTAGCGAAAGCGTGCTGGAACCTTTGCTGAAAGGGTTGCGGGCGATTCCCCATGTGGAGATTATTCGCATTGGCACCCGCGTGCCGGTTTTCTTGCCACAGCGCATTACACCAGAGTTGGTGGCTATGCTCAGCAGATACCATCCGCTGTGGATCAACATCCACTTCAATCACCCAAAGGAAATCACACCGGAAACGGCAGAAGCGTGCGCACGGCTAGCCAATGCGGGCATTCCACTGGGCAGCCAGACTGTGTTGTTGCGCGGGATTAACGACTGTCCGCACATTATCAAGAAGCTGATGCATGAACTGCTGAAAATCAGGGTACGCCCATACTATCTATATCAGTGCGATTTGTCCCAGGGTATCTCGCATTTCCGCACCTCCGTCAGCAAGGGCATCGAGATCATTGAACACCTGCGTGGGCACACCAGTGGTTTGGCGATCCCCACTTTTGCAATAGACGCGCCCGGCGGAGGTGGAAAGGTACCCATCATGCCTCAGTATCTCATCTCCATGTCCGACAAGGTAGCCATAGTGCGCAATTACGCAGGTGCCATCAGTGCCTATCCTTTGCCTCAGGGATATACTGGCGAATGCCCGCCTAGTTGTGAGCATCATAAAGCACCCAAGGCTGAGGTGGGAGTAGCAGGTCTGATGGATGGTCAAGGGCTGATTATGCGTGCCCAAACTCCGCGGGAACTGGCTGCTGAGCAGCAAAAAGGGGAAAGCCAGAAGGAGATGATCAGTGTGCCTGTGTTTGTCACACGGGAGTCGACATGCGCCCGCTCCGCGTAGCTTTGCTTTACAATCTGAAGAAAAATGCTCCGCATGTGGCAGGTGAACCTGCTGATGCAGCCGCCGAGCTAGATTCGGAAGAAACGGCGCAGGCGTTGCAAAAAGCCCTGGAGGCTGGTGGCCACCAGGTAATTCCTTTGGAAGGAGATGTCAATCTCTACCCCACTCTGCAACGCCTGCGCGGGCAAATTGATATTGCCTTCAACATCTGCGAGGGGCACCAGGGCGACAGCCGTGAGTCTCAAGTGCCAGCCATATTGGAGATGCTGGGCATCCCCTATACTGCGTCCAAAATCCTGGCTCATGCTTTGTCCCTGGACAAAGCGATGGCTAAACGAGTATGGATGTCCTATGGCTTGCCGACCGCTGCTTTCCAGGTTTTTCAGCGTGCCGATGAGCCGCTGTCTCCTCTGCTTACTTTTCCCTTATTTGCCAAGCCTCTGCGTGAAGGCACAGCTAAGGGCATTGACGCAGAGGCGATCATTGAGGATGAAGTACAGTTGCGCCGGCGTGTCAATTGGTTAATCTCAGCATATCATCAGCCCGCTTTGGTAGAGACTTATCTGCCAGGACGAGAGTTTACTGTGGGATTGTTGGGCAATGCGTTGGCACCAGGGGAAGCACCGCTGTCGGAGATATACGATGATACCGGCTTTCATCTGTTCCCGGTGTTAGAGATCGATACTAGCCCGGTAGCAGAGTCAGAGCGGGGCATCTATACCAATCGCATTAAATCCGAGATGCCATTGGCTATTAACTATCTTTGCCCGGCTCAGATCGAACCTGAGTTAGAGCGCGAACTGAAACGACTTGCAGTGGCTGCCTTCCTGGCTATTGATGCCCTGGATGTAGCCCGGGTAGATTTCCGCCTGGATGCTCAGGGCCACCCGCATATCCTGGAGATCAATACCTTGCCCGGGATGAACCCGGAAATCAGCGATTTGTGCATTATGGCCAGAGCGGAGGGCATGCCCTATACGCAACTGGTAAACGATATTCTACAGTTAGCCGCGCGACGTTACGGACTGTGGGATGAAACCCGCATGTAGTCGGCGAAATGTGAAACTGAACAAAAACGAAATTTGGAGGTCAAGAACAAATGGATACGGAATGGGAATGTATGGAGTGTGGATACCTTCATGAGGGAAAGACCCCTCCGCGCCGCTGTCCCGATTGTGGAGCAGTAGGCGCCTGGGAAAAGGTAGAGTACATTGAGGACTGGGATGACGAGGAGTTCGAAGACGAAGACTTGGATGAATACGACGAGGAAGAGGAATAGTCTCCTAGACATGGAGTGAATCGCAAGGGCTGTCCTTTGGGCAGCCTTTTGCTTTTTATTCCCCCCACATTTCCCCTCTAGTTTTGCACTTTTGCATTTGGAGAGATTATAATTCGGACATCTTTCAAGCCATCTGAGGTGATGCGGACAAGCCGTGGAGGCAACTAACAAAGAGGGCAGTTCACCCCTTCAACTGGAAAACAACCGTGTGAGAGCTTTATACCTCTTGAGCTTGGCTCAGCCAGTGGCAACACGTCGTCGGCGGCTGTATGCGCTGACGAAGAGGCTGTTGGATTTCGTCATTGCTGCGGTGCTCTTGCTTTTATTGGCACCGCTTATGCTCGTCATTGCCCTGGCGATCAAAATTACTTCGCCCGGGCCAGCCATCCTGGTGCAAGAGAGGGTAGGCCAGGGTGGCAAAATCTTTGCTTTCTACAAATTCCGTTCTATGTACAATAACTCCGATAACTCGGAAGACGAGCGGTACGCACGGGAATATATCCATGGAAACCATCGCGCGGCGCTCCCCCGTGGAGGCGTGTTCAAGCCCGCCAACGAAAAACGCATAACGCCGGTGGGCAGATGGTTGCGCAAGACCAGCTTGGATGAATTACCCCAGCTTTTCAATGTACTGAAAGGGGATATGAGCTTAGTGGGACCGCGCCCTTCTATGCCCTATGAAGTAGACGTGTATAAACCATGGCATTTCCGGCGTCTGGAAGTATTGCCAGGCATCACTGGCCTGGCCCAAGTCAAGGGACGGAGCAGCTTGACTTTTCAGGAGATCGTGAGCATTGACCTCGAATATATTGAACGGCGTTCGCTCCTCCTTGACTTCGAAATCTTGCTCAAGACCTTGCCTGTGGTGCTCTCGGCTCGTGGCGCCAGATGAACAGGCTTGGCCTAGAGCCTAAGCAATGAAAATCCATCTCAAAAGGCAGGACTATGCATCTCACTTCAACAAAACAGTTCATCTTAGCCACTTCTCGTGTCTGGGTAAGTATTCTCTACGCTTTTTGTTTCCTGTTCATTTTGACATCGCATGCCCTAGCCCAAGGCGTGCCGCCGAGTGGTGGACTACCATCTTTTCGCATTGATCCCGACCTGCCACCCGATATTGTCGTGAACGCTGGACAAGGCCTGGGACAATGCCACTGGCTTGCGGCAGGGATCATGGCCGCAACATATGTCAGTTGGGGCTATGACGCTACAGAAACAGCTAGTGGTTGGGCTACGGTTGAACCTCAACCCGGTGTTTTCAACTGGGGGCCTCTGGATGCCGAAGTGAACAAAGCGCGCTCCTTGGGCAAACACATTTGGCTGGAGCTACTGACTACAGAAGGTCAGACGCCGCAGTGGGCCCAGGATATGGGGGTAGACCTCGTTGGATCGCGCGGCGGCACGCCTGTTCCTTGGAATGAGACCTACCAACGATTGCTGCGGCGCGCAGTGCACGCTATGGCTGCACACTATGATGGAGATCCCACCGTAGATGCGATCAATGTGATGGCAGGCGGGTGCTATGGTGAGATGTCTATTTGTGCTCGTGAGACTGATGCACCTGATTGGGAGCGGGCTGGGTACACAGATGAGAAATTCATCGAGGCTGTCAAGCGCATTCTGGATATTTATTTGGAAGAAGAATATGTCTGGGAAGATGGCAGCCGGACGCACGGCTTTCTCAAAACGCCCGTTGTGCTCCAGCTTGGTGCAGGGCTGTATGGCCATACGACAGCGGTCATTAAGCCTGTGGTGGAGTACGCCATATCCAAATATGGCATGCGCGTATGGTTGAAATACAACGGCCTTGGAGGCAACCATGACATGGGTTGGCTCTATGGAGATTATGACACCCTTACCAAGGTAGGTTATGAACCTGCAGCGGGCCCATCCAATTTCCTGAACAGACCTAAAGAATACATACAGACCGCTCTTGAGCAACATGCCAGCTATCTCTGCTTGCAAAAGGCATTTTTTGACATTTCTGACCCACAGTGGCAGGAAGCACGCGAACTTGCGGCACGCTACTTGGGAGCGCAAATCTTTTGTCAAGGGGTTGAGATGCCCGGGGAAGTGGTTGCAGGACAAGAATACCGCTTTGTGACCCATTGGGTGAACCGTGGCACAACACCTCTTATGCGCCCTGAACGTCAAGGCATCAAGGATATCCCCGCCTCGTACAATATTGCTATCGTCTTGGTGAATTCTGCCAGTGGTTCCCTGGCGCTCGAGCACAGTTTTGTCCCTGAAGTGCCCACGACGAAATGGTACACTGCCCAGCCAATACGCATTGAGGAAACCATAGTCACGCCATCTTCCTTGCCAGCAGGTGAATATGAGGTGCGTGTTGCGTTGGTAAATCCCAACCTCCCGCCGGATGATGCTCAGCGCTATTTCTACCTATTGAACGTTAACCAGCACGACGGCGAGGGCAGATATGTGATGGGGCGGATTGAAGTACGCAGTGCAGCCACACCTATGCCTATCCCAAGCATTACTGCGATGCCTACAGTATCTCCAATACCCACAGAGAATCCGTTGCTCAGAGTTTTGCACGCTATCTGGGAGTGGCTGCGCAGTTGGTTCAAGCGCTAAGCGTGCCTTGGAGTGCAAATGCAGAACGCGCGCATTTGACTTTTGCCTGAAGTAGGCTATACTTGTTCGCCAGAGAAAGGTAATTGTGGCGTGCCATAAACAGATTTTATCAGAGGAGTGAAGCCTTGTTCGAACTGCACCACCGCTGAATTTGAGCTATAGCTCTGGGCATCAGTTGGTGCCCGCGAGCCGACCTGCACATGCCGGGGCGGTGGTGTAGCCATGCCCTGCATTAGGGCATTGTGTCCCTCCGGAGATGGCAACCGCCGCCAGCGTGTGCTGGCGGCGGTTTGCTTTTGCCTACGCTGCGGTCTCCCGACTGCGTAGAGATCATATACCAAGGAGGAACACAAGTATGTCTGAGAAAATCACCGCTTTCTTTGCCTCACGACGAGGCATCGTCCTAGCCGGGGCTGTCATCGGCGTCCTGGCGCCACTTTTGCAACGGCTGGGCAACCCACCCAACATGGGCATCTGCGTGGCCTGCTTTGAACGGGACATTGCAGGTGCTCTGGGGTTGCATCGCGCCGCTGTCGTCCAGTACATCCGGCCCGAGATTATCGGTTTCGTGCTGGGTTCACTGGTTGCAGCGCTCATCTTCCGTGAGTTCAAAGCCCGCGCTGGCTCTGCTCCCATTGTTCGTTTTGTCCTGGGAGCATTTGCCATGATCGGTGCGCTGGCCTTCTTGGGCTGCCCTTGGCGTGCGTTGCTGCGGCTAGCGGGCGGAGATCTCAATGCCATCCTGGGATTAGCTGGCCTCGCCACGGGCATCGCGATCGGCGTGCAGTTTCTCAAGTCTGGCTATGACTTGGGGCGCTCGTATCGCACGTATACAGCCGTTGGCTGGATCATGCCCCTCTTGATGGTTGGTTTGCTGTTGCTGCTCATCTTCCGACCACAGTTTAGCCCTGATGGACCGATCTTTTTCAGCAAGAGTGGGCCTGGTTCGCTCCATGCCCCCTTGTTGATCTCTTTGGGCGTGGGCATGATCATCGGTTTTCTTGCACAGCGGACGCGCTTTTGTACGATGGGCGCGATGCGCGATGTCATCCTGATGGGGGATACCCATCTGATCAGTGGCGTGGGCGCGCTCCTGGCGATGGCTTTTGTGACCAATCTCGTGCTGGGGCAAATCCGCGTCGGCTTTGTTGCTCAGCCCACAGCTCATAGCAGCCACCTATGGAATTTCTTGGGGATGATGCTGGCAGGATTGGCTTTTGCCTTAGCAGGTGGTTGTCCCGGCCGACAACTCTTCCTCTCAGGCGAAGGAGATGGCGATGCCGCGGTTTTTGTCCTGGGGATGATCGTCGGCGCTGGCTTTTCCCACAACTTTGCCTTGGCCGGCAAGCCCGACACGGTGGTAGAAGGCGTGGTCAAGGTTGGTGGCCTCACTACTGCCGGTATGGTGGCTGTCGTGTTGGGATTGGCAGTCTGCCTGGCGATTGGCTTCACGATGCGCAAAGCAGAGTAGATAGTGGAGGGATGATCAATGAAAGTAGTAGATGCACGCGGACTTTCTTGTCCCCAACCCGTTATTCTCACCAGGAATGCATTGCAAACTGGTGAATTGCCTATTGAAGTGCTGGTAGACACGGTTACCTCACGGGAAAACGTACGCCGTATGGCTGAGAAGTCCGGCTTTCAGGTGCGTGTCGAGGCGGTTGGGGACGAGTTCAAGCTAACTATTACGAGATAAGAATAGAAAAGGCCCCAAGGTTTTGAAAACCTTGGGGCCTACCGGGTTCAAAACGCATCTGGTGGTGTCATGTCTTGACCAGCCATTCCTATGAACCTATAATGGCTGTGCATGGCCCACAGTGCGCCTGCACAAGTGGGAAGGGGGTCCTGTGATTTATTTCGATAATGCTGCGACTACCTGGCCCAAGCCACCCGGTGTTGCCGAGGCGGTCGTGAACTTTATGCAGAATGTCGGTGGCAGCCCCGGCCGCTCTGGGCATCGGCTGGCAGTGGAAGCCAATAGAATTATGTATGATACACGCGAAGCATTAGCGACATTGTTCGGTGTCGCTGATCCTTTGCGTATTGTCTTTACGGCCAACGTTACTGAGGCTCTCAACCTGGTACTCTTTGGCTATCTACGGCCCGGCGACCATGTCGTGACCACGTCCATAGAGCACAATTCCGTGATGCGGCCCCTCCGTTATTTGCAGTCACTGGGAGTGGAATTGAGTGTTGTGCCTTGCTCATCCGAAGGTGTGTTAGATGTGGCTGACGTCGAGAAAGCGATTCAGCCACGCACTGCTCTGTTGGTGATCAACCATGCCTCGAATGTGGTGGGCACGATTCAGCCCATCGCAGATGTGGGGAGGATCGCCCGTCAACACGGGATTTTGCTCCTGGTGGATGCCGCGCAAACGGCGGGTGCGTATCCCATTGACATGAACCAGATGAGCATTGATTTACTAGCCTTTACGGGGCACAAAGCCCTTTTTGGCCCCCAGGGCACTGGTGGGCTTTGTCTGGGAGAGCGCGTAGAACTAGGGCGATTACGGCCCCTTACCCGTGGTGGGACAGGAAGCCAATCAGAGTTAGAAGAACAACCAGATTTCTTGCCCGATAAGTATGAGAGTGGCACGGCAAATGGTGTGGGCATTGCTGGCTTGGGTGCAGGGGTACGCTTCGTCCTTGAACAGGGGATAGAAAGGATTCGTCAGCATGAGCAGACCCTGACGGATCGGCTTCTGGCTGGCTTGCAAGATATCCCGGGCGTGCATGTCTATGGCACACGCGATGCCCGACGGCAGACTGCGTGTGTGTCATTCAATATTGAGGGTGTCGAACCATCGGATGTAGCGCTTTGGTTGGATGACGAGTATGCCATTATGTGCCGGCCGGGTCTGCATTGCGCTCCCTCAGCACATCGTACCATTGGCACGTATCCGCGAGGTACCGTTAGATTCGGGTTGAGCTACCTCAATACGGAGGAACAAGTGGATGCAGCCATTAGAGCAGTGCGCAACATCGCTATGAAAAGGCGCTAGATGGGTGAGGGCAGTGGCTGAAACAGAGTATGCAGTTGTGCTTTTCCATTCCACACAGGGTGCGATCAAGGCAGAGCGCGTGCTGCTGCGTGCCGGATTTGCAGTAAAACTGATCCCGACGCCCCGTCAATTGAGTTCTGATTGTGGAACGGCCCTACGTTGT